>JAEYOB010000239.1 GCA_023412175.1 Pseudomonadota bacterium
GCTCGTCTCCCCCCCCCCGCGCCCCGCCCCGCCCCCCCCCCGCGACGGCGAGCACCGCGGCGGTGGCCGCCCACAGGGTGATGCGGGAAAGCATGGGCATCAGCGCATATTGGTGACGGTGGAGGCCATCTGGTCGCCGGCCTCCACGGCCTTGGCGTTCATCTCGTAGGCGCGCTGTGCCGAAATCAGCTCGGTGATTTCCTGCACCACGTTGACGTTCGACGACTCCAGGTACTTCTGGCGCAGCGTGCCGAACCCCGCCTGGCCGGCGAAGCCGTCCTGCGGCTCACCCGAGGCCGGCGTGGCGCGGAACAGGTTGTCGCCCAGCGCCTCCAGGCCCGAATCGTTGACGAACACGCTCATGGCAAGCTGGCCCTGGTTGCGCGGCTCCGTCTGGCCGTCCGCATAGGCCAGCACCTCACCCGAGCGGTTGATCACCACTTCGCGCGTGCCCTGCGGCACGGTGATGCCGGGCGATACGGTGTAGCCGTCGGCGGTGACGATGGTGCCCTCCGGCGACAGCTTGAAGCTGCCGGCGCGGGAGTACATGGTCTCGCCGCCGGGCGTGGTGACGTTGAAATAGCCGCGCCCCTCGATGGCGACGTCCAGTTCGTTACCGGTCGACGTGAAGTTGCCGGTGGTGTTGATACGGTTCACCGACGCGGCGCGCACGCCCAGTCCCAGCTCGATGCCGGTCGGCACGACGGTGCCGGCGTCGGTGGAGGGGCTGCCCTGCCGGCGTTCGGACTGGTACATCAGGTCCTGGAACTCGGCCCGGCCGCGCTTGAACGCGGTCGTGTTGATGTTGGCGATGTTGTTCGAGATGACCTCGACGTTCAGTTGCTGGGCCATCATGCCGGTGGCCGCGACGCTGAGCACGCGCATGGAAGACACTCCTTATTGGGCTTTGCCGAGGCGGTTGATGGCGGAGCGCAGCAGGTCCTGCCCCTCCTCCACCATGCGGGACACCGACTGATAGTCGCGGGACAGGTCCATCATCCGCGTCATCTCGACGATTCCCTGGACGTTCGATTGTTCGACCTTACCCTGCACCACGCGGGTATCGGGTGCCGGCTGCGGGGCGTCGTCGGTGGTGAAGAGCACGTCGCCGGTCTGCCGCAGGGCCTGCGGGTTCTCGAAACGGACGACGCGCAGCCGCGCCAGCATTTCGTTGTCGGACGAGACCACGCCGTCCGCCGCGATGATCACCGAACCGCCGTCCGCCGGGATGACGATGGGCTGGCGGTTGTCGTCCAGAACCGGGAAGCCGTTGGCGTTGACGAGGCGGCCGTCGACGTCGCGGCGCAAGCGGCCGTCGCGCGTGAAGCGCGCACCGTCCGGCGTCTCGACCTCCAGCCAGCCGTCGCCATCCAGCGCGACGTCGAGGGGATTGTCGGTCTGCGAGAAGCCGCCCTGCCGCAGGTCGGTGTAAGTGGCGCGGTCAATGGTGTACGCGACACGGTCGTCCGGCCGCTTGCCGCCCGGTTCCATCGCCGCCTCGAACAGCATGCGCTCAGCCCGGAATCCGGCTGTATTCATGTTCGCAATGTTGTTCGCGACCGTCTCAAGCTGCCGCCTGAGCGTCACTTGCCGCGACAGCCCGATGTAAAGCGGACTCTCCATTGGTGACCATCTCCAATTTGAACCCGGCCTTAACCTAGCCGGTGCAGTTTAAAGCAGGGTTTCAACCTGGATCGGGACGATGAAGACGATCGTTTCCTGGGACTCGTTTGAAATTCATTTTGATAAAATTTTGGATGATCATGATGGATCGCCGCAACGGGCCCCGTTTCGCCACCGCATCCACCCTACTGCTCATGGCCGTGACCGAGCCGGCGGCGGCGGGAACGGCAGCGGCCATCCGCGCCCAGACCGGCGATCATGCCGATCATTCCAGGCTGGTGCTGGTGCTGCCGCCCGGCGCCAAGCCGGAAGCGGAAACCGGCAGCTGCGGCGGCCGGATCACCCTGGCGGAGAAGGCCAATTGGCCGGTGGCCCAGTTGAACGCCACCTATTCCCGGCGCTTCACCGACTTCCAGGCGACGCGCGACAGCCGCGAACTGACGGTGCGCTGGCCATGCGGCGCACGCGTCACCGTGATCCGCGAGCGGGACCTGCTGATCGTCGACGCGGCCGAGCCGCCCGTTCCCAAGCGCAAACCCAGGTCCATGGATGCGACGCTATCGGCAGAAGCGGAACCGACGCCCCCGCCCACCCCGCAGGCGATGGAGGTGCTTGCGGCGGCGCTCAACCCGGTGACTTCGGCGCAGGCGCAGCCCTTGCCGACGCCCTCTTCCAACGCCCCGCTGTCGCTGCTGCCGGCCACGCCCGCGGCGCCGAAGGAGGCGCCCTCCAAACCGCAGCCCCAGCCGGCACCCCAGCCGGCCATCGCGCCAGCGCCACCGTCCCCCACCCTGGAGCAGAGCGTGCGCGACAGTGTCGAACAGACGCTGCGCCAATTGGAGGCGTCCCCGGTGCCGAAAGCGCCGGCCGCTCCGCCTCCCGTGCCGGCCCACGCGACCGAACCGCCGCCACCGCCGATCGGGCCGTTCGACGTCGCCGCCTGGGCCGGCGAGTCCTTCCGGGAAACTCGGGAGCGCCTTCAGCAGGCGGCAAACACGGCGCAAGGGCGCGGACGGGTGGACGCCTTCGTCGCGCTCGCCCGGTTCGCGCTGGCCCGCGCGATGCCGGAGGAAGGGCGCGCCGCCCTCGACACGGCGGAGACGCTCTCGCCGGCACCCGACCAGCGCTACCAGCTCCGCGTTCTCCGTGACGCCTTCCGGGCGCTGGACGGCACCGCCGATCCGGAGGAGAGCCTGTTCGTCAAGATCCCGCCGGGCGCGTCGCCGGACCACCATGTCTGGCGCAGCGCGACGTTGGCGCCCACCCGCTGGGCGGATGTCCGGGAGATGCTGCCCATCGTCCTGAAGCGCTTGCTCGCCTACCCGGCCGACCTGCGCAACCATCTCCTGACCCAGCTTGCCGAGGCCGCGGCGGTCGATGCCGCGGATACCGGGTTGTTGAACGTCATTGTCCTGGAGATGATCACGCTCGACGGCCCCACGGCAGCCGACGGGCGGCTGGACTATTTCCGCGGCCGGCTGGCCGAATTCCAGAAACACCCCGATACGGCGCTCGGGCATTACGGACAGGCCGCCGCGACACCCGGCCCATTCGGCCATCGCGCCGCGGTGCGCGCGATCGAACTGCGGCGGGCGACGGATGCGCTCGACGACGCCGGCGTCATCAAGGAACTGGAGGCGTTGCGCTTCGCCTGGCGCGGCGACCAGATCGAAACCGCCGCGCTCAGCGCGTTGGGCGAAGCCTACACCCGTGTGGGACGCACGGACGCGGCGCTCGACATCTTCGGATTGGTCGGACGGCGGTTCGGTGCGACCTCCCACGGTCGCGCGGCGCTCGGCGCCGGGCGTTCGCTGCTGACGGCGGTGCTCGACCATCTCGCCGACTCCGGCCCCGGAACGCTGAACACGCTGTCGCTGCATATGCGGCACGGGCGTCTGGTCGCCCGCGTCGATACCGAGGGTGCCCCGCTGCAACGAAGGCTGGCGCGCCTGCTCGCCCGCGACGGCTTCTCGGTCGAGGCGTCCCGCATCCTGCACGCGCTGACGGAAGAGGCACGCGGGGCGGAGCGCGCGGAACTCGGCGGCGAACTGGCCGGCATGCTGATC
>JAEYOB010000111.1 GCA_023412175.1 Pseudomonadota bacterium
GGCCGAGGCGCAGGCGGTGGACGTGGACGCGGCGCTGCGGGACGCTCTCGGCCGGCTGTCGATGCGCGACGCGGCGGCCGAGGTGGCGCTGCTGACAGGGCGGCCGAAGCGCGAGGTGTACGCCCGCGCGCTCGAACTGGCACGGGAGGACGGCCAATGACCGATACAGCAGACCGCCGCCGGCGCAGCGAAGGCTACGGCCGTTTCGCCGAAGCGCTGTGCCGCGGCCTGCTGCGCCTGAAGGGCTATCGGATCCTGGCGACGCGCCTGAAGACGCCGCTGGGCGAGATCGACATCGTCGCGCGCCGCGGCGACACGCTGGCGGTGATCGAGGTGAAGGCCCGCCGCGACTGGCAGTCCGCCAGCGAGGCCGTGGGCGCCCGCCAACTCGGCCGGCTGTCGCGCGCCGCGCACGTCTTCCTGGGCGCCAATCCGCAGTACGCCGGGTTGACCTTGCGCTTCGACGTGATGCTGGTTACCCCTTTTGCATTGCCGCGCCACCTGATGGACGCTTGGCGGTTATAAGGAGAGGCCGGCCCTGTGCGCCGGGGAAAGATAGGGACGGGTCCGTTGAACAGCCGCCTGGAAGCCCGCGAGATCCTGCGCCGCATCGGCAGCCAGAAGGACGAGGACATCGACCTCGCCGAAGGGGCGCTGGCGCTGGGCGCGCTGGACCGCCCCGACCAGCCGCTGGACCGCTACCGCCGCCATCTCGCCGCGCTGGCTCGCGACATGGCCGAGCGCTTCGACGCCGGCACCGACTGCCTGGAGGCGCGGATCAGCCTGCTGCACGAGGTGGTCATCGACCGCCACGGCTACGTCGGCGACGCCGACACCTACGACGACCTCCAGAACGCCAACCTGCTGCGCGTCATCGACCGCCGCAAGGGGCTGCCGGTGGCCCTGGGCATCCTGTACCTGCACGCCGCGCGCTCCATGGGCTGGCGCATGGTCGGGCTGAACTTCCCCGGCCATTTCTTGGTGCGCCTGGACGTGGACGCCGAACGCGCGATCCTCGATCCCTTCAACGACGGGCAGGTGCGCACCGCCGTCGACCTGCGCGAGCTGCTGAAGGCGACCGCCGGCACCGCCGCGGAGCTGGAACCCGCCTACTACCAGCCGGTCGGCAACCGCGACATCCTGCTGCGCCTGCAGAACAACCTGAAGCTCCGCCACCTGTCGGCCAACGACGTGCCGCAGGCGCTGGAGGTGCTGGACGGCATGCGCCTGATGGCGCCGGAGGAACCGGCGCTGTGGCGCGAGACCGGCCTTCTGGAAGCCCACCGCGGCAACCTGGACGACGCCATCACCGCGCTGGAGACCTTCATGCGCCTGGGCGGCAGCGACCACCAGCGGCACCAGGCCGCCATGCTGATCCAGCAGCTCAGGAACCGCCTGAACTAGAACCGCCGAACCAGACCCTCGGAGACCATAGATGAGCCTCGCCGTCGCGCTTCAGATGGACCCCATCGAGTCCATCAACATCGACACGGACTCCAGCTTCATGATGGCGCTGGAAGCGCAGCGGCGCGGCCACCGGCTGTTCCACTACCATCCGCGCGACCTGTCGCTGACCGGCAACCATCTCACCGCCCGCGTCCGCCCCCTGACGGTGGAGCGCAAGCGCGGCGCCCACTACACGCTGGGTGAAGCGGCCCTGGCCGACCTGTCGACCATGGACATCATTCTGATGCGGCAGGATCCGCCCTTCGACATGGCGTACATCACCGCCACCCACCTGCTGGAGCACGTGCAGCCCAAGGTGCTGGTGCTGAACGACCCGGCCGAGGTGCGCAACGCGCCGGAGAAGCTGTTCGTCACCCGCTTCCCCGACCTGATGCCGCCGACGCTGATCACCTCCGACAAGCAGGCGATCCTGGATTTCCGGGCGCAGTACAAGGACATCATCGTCAAGCCGCTGTTCGGCAACGGCGGCGCCGGCGTCTTCCACCTGAAGCCGGACGACGAGAACCTGGGCTCACTGCTGGAGCTGTTCACCCAGCTCTACCGCGAGCCGGTGATCGTGCAGAAGTACCTGCCGGAGATCCGCCAGGGCGACAAGCGCATCATCCTCATCGACGGCGAGCCGGCGGGTGCCGTCAGCCGCATGCCGCAGGAGGGCGAGGCGCGCGCCAACTTCCACGCCGGCGGGGCCGCCAGGAAGACCGAGCTGACGCCGCGCGAGCAGGAGATCTGCGCCGCCATCGGGCCGGTGCTGCGCGAGAAGGGTCTGGTGTTCGTCGGCATCGACGTGATCGGCGACTACATGACCGAGATCAACGTCACCTCCCCCACCGGCATCCAGGAGATCAACCGCCTGAACGGCTCGCAGCTCGAAGTGACGCTGTGGGACGCCATCGAGCGGCGCCATCAGGCGAACAAGGCCCGGTCATGACGGACAAGGCTCCCGCCACGGAAGCCGGCCTCCGCGATGCGGTTGACGCCGCACGGCATCTTGCCGGGCGTGGCGGCGAAGAGGGTCTTTCGCAGGCCCTCGCCTTGCTCGACGCGGCGCTGGAGACCTCCGGCTCCTGCGTGCCGGCCCTGTTGCTGCGGTCCCGCCTGCGCGCCCGCGCCGGCGACATGGCGGGCGCCGTCCAGGACGCCGCCACGGCGATGACCGCGGAGCCGGGGAACGCGGACGCCAACGCCCTGCTGTCCGAGCACATGCAGGCCGTCGGGCGCCTGGACGAGGCGGCGCTGTTCGCCTACGAGGCCCTGAAGGCCGCCCCGCAGGACCCGGAGCGCTTCGTGGCGCTGGCCGGCATCCTGCGTGACCAGGGCTCCTTCGAAGCCGCCGAGGAGCTGTTCGCCGCCGCGGGCACGCTGGCGCCGGACGATGCCGACATCGTGCTGGCCCGCATGGACTGCCTCATGCGCCTCGACCGGGCAACGGATGCGGTCCGCTGCGGCGAGGCCGCGCTGGAGCGCTTCGGGGACGACGTCCGCATCCTCCGCAACCAGGGCAACGCCCTGCGTCAGGCCGGCCGCAGGGAGGAGGCGGCCGCCGCGTTCAAACGCATCCTGCGTCTGACGCCGGACGACGGGTACGCCCGGCACCTCCTCGCCACCCTGAACGGCTCCGCGCCCGACACGGCAGACCCCGGCTACGTCAAGGCCGTGTTCGACAACGCGGCCGGCGGCTTCGACGAATCCATGATGGAACGGCTGCAATGCCGGATTCCCGGCCTGATCGCCGCCGCGGTCGGGCGCCACCTGCCCGGCGGCGGCCTCGCCGTTCTGGACATCGGCTGCGGAACCGGCCTCAGCGGCGTCCTGCTGCGGGAACGCGCCGCCTTCCTGAAGGGGATCGACCTCAGCCCAGGCATGGTCGAGGTCGCCCGCCTCAAGAACCTCTACGACGAGTTGGAGGTCGCGGAGATCACCGCGGCACTGGCGGCCGAAGCGCGCCGCTTCGACCTCGTCGTCGCGGGCGACGTGATGCCGTACTTCGGCAACGTCGAGCCCCTGATGCACGCCGTCAAGGCACGCCTGAAGCCGCGGGGATGGTGCGTCTTTTCCATGGAACTGAGCCCGGAGGACGGCCCCTTCGTCCTGAACAGCTCCGGCCGCTTCGCCCACAGCCGCGACGAAGTCCGGCGCATCGCCTCCGCCTGCGGCTTCGCCATCGTGCAGATGGAGGAACAGCACCTGAGGCTGCAAGCCGGCCAGCCGGTGGCGGGCCTCGTGGTGGCGCTGCAATCCCTGGACAGCTGAGGGAACGGCGGCGCCCTTACGACGCGGGTGCCGCCGTTGGTTCGGCCGGGAACGGCGCCGGCGCCGCAGGATCCGGAGCGGCATCGGCCGCCGGAGCGGCGGGCGGCGGAGGCGGAGGCGGAGGCGGCAGTTCCTCCTTGACCACCGGCGCCTCCTCGGCCTGCGGCTTTGCCGGGGCCGGGGCCGGAGCTGGCGGTTCCGGCTCCACCGAATAGTCCGAAACGATCCGCGCCTGGCTGCCGGTGATGACCAGCACCTTCTGGCCCAGCGCGATGGGCTTCTCTTCCCGCTGGGTCACCGACAGCAGCTCGCCATTCGGCTTGCGGACGATGTATTCCCAGCCCGTGGTGTCGCCGGTGACGTGCTCAACCGCCGTGCCGATCAGGCTGCCGATCGCCGTGCCGCCGACCGCGCCCAGCGCCGAGTTGATGCCGATGCTGCTGCTCTGCGCGCCGAGCACGCCGCCGGCCGCGCCGCCGGTCACGGCACCGACCGTGCCGTTGGCGCTGATGGCGACCTGACGGAAGCCGACGACGACCGCCGGCTCGACCTTGCTCGCCTGCTGGACGGACCCGGCGGCATAGGTGTTCGGCGAGTAATTTGGGGTACAGCCCGCGACACCGGCGAGTCCGGCGGCAAGCAGACCAAAGATGACGGATCGCGACACGACGGATCACCCGCTGGAAAGCTCGGGCGCTTGATAGGGGATTCGCCGGCCGGAGTCACCCGACATTTTCCGGCATCAGGCCGGACCGGCCGGTGCCCCGTGCCTATTCCTCGCGCACGGCCATATGCACGTTCCCGCCGCCCTCGCGGGCAAGGATGGCGGTGGCGTCCAGCTCCTCGCGGACGTTGTCGACGCGGACCCAGAGGATGACGCCGCCGGCCTCCAGGGCGCGGGCGAACTCGTCGGTCTCCGGGTGGCTGGTCAGCTCGTCCAGATAGTCCTTGATGGCGATGCCGCCGATGCCGGCCGCGACCAGCGCCGCCACCGTCGCGGTGATCGGGCCGCCGACGATGGCGATCAGGCCGGCGGTGGTCAGCGGGAAGGCGTACTTCAGCTCACCGACCAGACCGGTCAGCGCATCGTCGCGCGGCGTGGACGGATGCTTCTCGGCCGCCTCCAGCGACGTGTGGCTGGCCAGGACGCTGAGGTCGTCGCGCGCGAAGCCGGTGGTCAGCAGGGCGTTCACCGCGCGGTCGAAGGACTCCCGCGTCTCGAACAGGGCCACCACCTCGCGGACTTCACCCGGGTTTGCGGTATCGGACGCTTGCGCCACAGCCTTCTCCTCACGACGTTCAGGGCGCCCACTCTAGCCAACCGCAGGGGCGGTGCGCCAGAGCGCATGCCGTGCTATAGGGTCACGCCCCCATCCCTTCCCGCCACAGCCGGTCCCTTCCCGTGTCCGACCTCGCCGTTTCCGTGCCCGCCGACGCCACGCCGATGATGGCGCAGTACCTGGAGATCAAGCAGGCGCACCCCGATTGCCTGCTGTTCTACCGGATGGGCGACTTCTACGAGATGTTCTTCGAGGACGCGGTCAACGCCGCGCGCGCCCTGGACATCGCGCTGACCAAGCGCGGCCAGCACGCCGGCGAGGACATCCCGATGTGCGGCGTCCCCGTGCACAGCCACGAGAACTACCTGCAGCGGCTGATCCGCCAGGGCTTCCGCGTCGCCATCTGCGAGCAGATGGAGGACCCCGCCGAGGCCAAGAAGCGCGGCTCCAAGTCGGTGGTGAAGCGCGGCGTCATCCGCATCGTCACGCCGGGCACGCTGACCGAGGACACGCTGCTCGACGCGCGCTCCTCCAACTGGCTGGCGGCGGTGGCCGAGGTGGCGGGCAGCATCGGCCTCGCGTGGCTGGAGCTGTCTACCGGCGAGGTGGTGGTGCAGCCGGTGGACCGCGCCGGCCTGGGGGCCGCGCTGGGCCGCCTCGACCCGCAGGAGGTGCTGGTCCCCGAACGGCTGTGCCAGGATCCCGACCTGTTCGAGCTGTGGGCCGAATGGAAGGAGCGCCTGACCGTCCAGCCCAACCCGCGCTTCGATTCCGAGAACGGCCGGCAGCGCCTGCTGACCCTCTACGGCGTCGGCACGCTGGACGCCTTCGGCGGCTTCACGCGCTCGGAGGTGGCGGCGGCCGGCGCCCTGGTCGGCTACGTCGAGCTGACGCAGAAGGGCCGCATGCCGCGGCTGTCCCCGCCGCGCCGCGTCGGCCCCGGCGCGGTCATGGAGATCGACGCCGCCACCCGGCGCAACCTGGAACTGACCCGTACGCTGACCGGCGACCGGCGCGGCAGCCTGCTCGCCACCATCGACCGCACGGTGACCGGGGCGGGCGCGCGCATGCTGGCGATCCACATGTCCGCCCCGCTGACCGATCCCGTCGCCATCGCCAAGCGCCTGGACATGGTCGAGTTCGCGCTGACCGAGGAACGGCTGCGCGCCGACGCGAGGGAGGTGCTGAAGCGCTGCCCGGACCTGGAGCGCGCGCTGTCCCGCCTGTCGCTCGGCCGCGGCGGCCCGCGCGACCTCGCCTGCGTGCGCGACAGCCTGCGCGCCGCCGCCGAGGTGAAGGCGCTGCTGGCCCGCATCTCACCCTTGCCCGACGGCCTCGGCGCCATCTTGCGGAACGTGGGCGAGCATGTCGAGCTGGTGGACCGGCTGGCCCAGGCTTTGGCACCCGACCTGCCGCTGCTGGCGCGCGACGGCGGTTTCATCGCGCTCGGCTATTCCTATGCGCTGGACGAGCTGGTCACGCTGCGCGACGAGAGCCGGCGGCTGATCGCCGGGCTGCAGGCCAAGTACGCCGAGCTGGCCGGGGTGCCGGCGCTGAAGGTCAAGCACAACAATGTGCTCGGCTACCACATCGAGGTGACGGCAACACACGCCGACAAGCTTCTGTCGGGCAAGAACCGCGAGATGTTCATGCACCGCCAGACCATGGCGAACGCCGTGCGTTTCGGCACGGTGGAGCTGTCGGACCTGGAGCGCCGCATCTCCGAGGCCGCCGACAAGGCGCTGGCGGTGGAGCTTGGCCTGTTCGAGGAACTGGTCGGGCTGGTGACCGACCGCGCCGACCTGATCGTGCACGCCGCCCGCGCGCTGGCCGCGCTGGACGTCTCGCTGTCGCTGGCCGAGCTGGCGGCGGAGCGGCGCTACAGCCGCCCGGTGGTGGACAACAGCCTTGCCTTCGCCATCGAGGGCGGCCGGCACCCGGTGGTGGAGGCGGTGCTCGACAGCCAGAACGCCGGTCCGTTCGTCGCCAACGACTGCGATCTGGCGCCGGAGAACCGGCTGTGGCTGCTGACCGGCCCGAACATGGCCGGTAAATCGACGTTCCTGCGGCAGAACGCGCTGATCGCCGTGCTGGCGCAGATGGGCAGCTTCGTGCCGGCGGCATCCGCGCACATCGGCGTGGTGGACCGGCTGTTCAGCCGCGTCGGCGCGGCCGACGACCTCGCCCGCGGCCGTTCCCCCTTCATGGTCGAGATGGTGGAGACCGCCGCCATCCTGAACCAGGCCGGCGAGCGGGCGCTGGTCATCCTCGACGAGATCGGCCGCGGCACCGCGACCTTCGACGGGTTGTCGATCGCCTGGGCCTGCGTGGAGAACCTGCACGACGTGAACCGCTGCCGTGCGCTGTTCGCCACGCACTACCACGAGCTGACCATGCTGGCGTCCAAGCTGCCGGCGCTCAACTGCCACACCATGCGCATCAAGGAATGGCAGGGCGACGTGGTGTTCCTGCACGAGGTGACCGCGGGCGCGGCGGACCGCAGCTACGGCAACCACGTCGCCAAGCTGGCCGGCCTGCCGGCCGCCGTGGTCGGCCGCGCCGAAGAGGTGCTGGAGATCCTCGAATCCGGCGAGCAGAACGCCGCCATCCACCGCCTCGCCGAGGATCTGCCGCTGTTCAGCGCCGCCATGAAGCGCCCGCCGCCGGCCGCGGCGCAGGTCGTTGCGGAAGCGAAGCCGTCTGCGGTGGAAGAGGCGCTAAAGACGGTCAACCCGGACGACCTGACGCCGCGTCAGGCGCTGGAGGAGCTGTACCGGCTGCGCGGGCTGCTGAAGGGGTAAGAAGTTCCCCTCTCCCCCGCGAGGGAGAGGGGATATCCGCTTCAAGCGCTGCGGATGGTCGCCACGAAGCGTTCGACCTCCTGGCGCAGCAGGCCGGACTGGCGGGACAGTTCGTCGGCGGCGCTCAGGGTCTGGCCGGCCATGGTGCCGGTCTCGTTGGCCGCGCGGGTGACGCCAGCGATGTTCGACGACACCTCCTGCGTACCGGCCGCCGCCTGCTGCACGTTGCGGCTGATCTCCTGCGTCGCCGCGCCCTGCTCCTCGGCCGCCGCGGCGATGCCGGTGACCGTCTCGTTGATGCCGACCATGATCTCGCCGATGGCCTTGATGGCGAACACCGCGTTGCCGCTGACCGCCTGCATCTCGGCGATCTGCTGGGCGATCTCCTCGGTGGCCTTGGCGGTCTGGTTGGCGAGGTTCTTGACCTCGCTCGCCACCACGGCGAAGCCCTTGCCGGCCTCGCCCGCGCGCGCCGCCTCGATGGTGGCGTTCAGGGCAAGCAGGTTGGTCTGCGAGGCGATGTCCTGGATCAGCTGCACCACGTCGCCGATCTTCTGCGCGGCGGTGGCGAGGCCCTCCACGGTGCCGTTGGTCCGTTCCACCTCGCCCACCGCCTGCGACGCCATCTCCGAGGAGCGGGCGATGCGCTGGTTGATCTCGGTGATGGAGTGGGTCAGTTCCTCCGCCGCCGCGGCGACGGTCTGCACGTTGGCCGAGGCCTGATCGGCGGCCACGGCCACGGCGACCGCCTGGCGGTCGGCCTCCTCGGCGATGGCCGAGAGGCCCTGCGCGTCGGAACGCATGCGGTCGGACTGCCCGGTGACACCGCGCACCACCGCGCCGACGCTGCTCTCGAAGCTGTCGGCGAGCTGGTTCAGGTCGCGCTTGCGCTGCTCGGCGACGCGCTGCTCCTCCTGCCGGCGCTGTTCCTCCATCTCGGCCACGCGGTTGGCGTTCTCCTTGAATATCTGGAGCGCCTGGTTGATGGCGCCGATCTCGTCGGCACGGTCGCGGTCGCTCACCTCGACCGTGCGGTCACCGGAGGTCAGCGCCTGGATCGTGGCGATGGCCCGATTGAGCGGCTTGCCGACCACTGCGCGGCTGGCCAGCCACAGCGAAACGAGCAGCACCGCCAGCAGCCCCACGCCGCCGATGGTGATGAAGGTCCGCAGTTCCTTCTCCGGCACCTCGATCTTGTTGAGTGGCAGGTTGACCAGGATCGACCACGGCGTCCCGGTGCTACCGATGGTCACCGGGATGAAGAGCTGCTTCACCTCGGTGTTCAGGCTCGCCGAAACCGAGAAATGCTCGAAGGTTCTGCCCTCGCGGATGGCCGGCTTGGCGGCATTCAACCGTTCGTTGGTCGCCTCGATGGGCTTGCCGAGATGAGCGGCGTTGGAATAGGCCGTCCACAGGCCGCCGTTGGAAATCAGGAAGACCGAGCCGGTTTCAAAGGGCTTGGCGGCCTTCAGCACTTCCCAGACGCCGTCGGTGGACAGGTCCACGCCGGCCGCGCCGATGAAGCGGCCGTTCTCGATGATGGGCACCACCATGGAGACCATCAGCACCTGCCGGCCGGCGACCGTGTAGGTGTACGGCTCGATGGCCACTTCCTTCAACGTCCGCTTGGCAAGCTGGTAGTACGCGCCGTCCGCACCCGGATCGTCGTAGCCGACGAGGGCCTCCAGCGCCGCCGTGCCTGTGCCGCGGTTCCAGTAGGACACGAAGCGTCCGCTGGCGTCGGTGCCGGGCTGGTTGGCGAAGGCCGCGTCCATGCCGTCGAGGGCGTTGGGCTCCATACCGATCCAGACGCCGAGGAGCTGCGGGTTCGCCTCGAGCTGCGCCTTCAGCCACGCGTTGAGCTGCGCGCGGTCGGTAATGCCCGCCGTCTTGAAGCTGAGCAGCGACGTGGCGACGAACCGGCTGAGGTCCATGGCGTCGTTGATCTGGCGCTGCACCGCCTCGGCGTAGCGGCGGCCCACCTGTTCGCCTTCACGGAAGGCCAGTTCCTTCGTTGCCTGACCGCTCTTGTTGCCGATCACCACAACGCCGGCCCCAAGCCCGATGACGGTGACCAGACCGATCACCAGCAGCAGCTTGGTCACCAGGGACAACTTCTTGAACATGCGGGTCCCGCCCCTTGAAACATAGATTTCCAAGGAATGCCGTTATTTTGCTTCCCAATCGTTAAGCACCTTAAGTACACGGCTTTTTGACACAGGCCGGATGGTGCGGCCTGCCGCTGCCGAGCGCGCCCGCACCTTAAGCCGCGTCCTCTCTCAGCGCCCGTGCCGCAAGCGCCAAAGGATTTTCGCCGGCGGCGCAGGGATGGTCGGCCAGCACTTCCTCCGGCACGCAGGCCTCCACATAGGCGTCCAGGCCGTCATACAGCGGGATGATCATGCCGATGCGGGTCAGGGTAACGACCCTCTTCACCTGACCCTCGCCGACCACCATGGCGACCAGCCTATCGGCCGTGACCGCCTCGCCGTTCACCACGAGCAACATGCCGATCCCGGCGGAATCGATGAACTCCAGGCCGGTCAGGTCGAGCACGCAACGCCGGTCGGCGCAGCGCTTGACCGCGGCGATCAGGTCGCGCACGCCGTCGCCGTCCTGGCCGGTGAGTCGCCCCATGACCAGGAACCGGGTAAAATGACGCTCTTGGAGCTTGCGATACTGCACGGCGTCACCGGCGCATGAGGGAAATTGAATACTCTATGATCCGAGGAGCGGGTGATCGCAACCGCCACCTCATGAATACTCCTGCGTGACGTTGCCGCATGGCTGCGGTCACATCGTGAATGCTTGACGCGCCGGGCCGCCGGGCATAAAACCGGGCGCACGTGGTGATTTGGGCGACCGGCTTGCGGACCACGTAAAACAATCCGCTAAAGAGGTCCGAGCCGCGTCCGCGCCTCGACCTGTAGACGGTCGGGGCTTTTTTTGTTCGTGCGGCCGGCAGCCCCCCGGCCGCGGGGCACCAGGAGGCGGCATGTCCAGGACCGATACCCGCAAACCCAACGTCGCCGGGCTCCGCCCGCGTTCCAAGCTGGTGCATGGCGGCACCCAGCGCTCCGGATTCGACGAGACGTCGGAGGCGATCTTCCAGACCTCCGGTTTCGTCTACGCCTCGGCCGAGGAGGCGGAGAGCGCCTTCCTCAACGACGGCCAGCGCCAGGTCTACTCGCGCTTCCGCAACCCGACCTGCGCCATGTTCGAGGACCGGCTGGCGGCCTACGAGGGGGCGGAATGGGCCTACGCCACCACCTCGGGCATGGCCGCGGTGTTCGCCGCGCTGATGAGCTTCCTCAAGGCCGGCGACCGCATCGTGGCGCCGTTCGCGCTGTTCGGCTCGTGCCTGCACGTCATCAAGAACCTCTGTCCGCGCTACGGCATCATGCCGGTGCTGATCGACGGCACCGACCCGGCGGCCTGGGAGGAGGCGCTGTCGCAGCCCACCACCGCGGTGTTCCTGGAGACGCCCTCCAATCCGGGTCTGGAGATCGTCGATCTCAGGGCCGTCTGCGATCTGGCGCACGCCGCCGGGGCCAAGGTGGTGGTGGACAACGCCTTCGCCACCCCGGTGCTGCAGCGCCCGCTGGAGTTCGGTGCCGACGTCGTCGTCTATTCGGCGACCAAGCACATCGACGGCCAGGGCCGCTGCCTGGGCGGCGCCATCCTGACCGACAACAGGTTCGGTACCGACGTCATCCATCCCTTCGTCCGCCATACCGGCCCGACCATCAGCCCGTTCAACGCCTGGGTGCTGCTCAAGGGCCTGGAGACGTTGGAACTGCGCGTCAACGCGCAGACCGCGGCGGCCACCACGGTGGCGGAGTTCCTGTCCGGCCACCCCAAGGTGACGCAGGTGCTCTACCCGACGCTGCCCAGCCATCCGCAGCACGATCTGGCGCGCCGCCAGATGACCGGCGGCGGCACAATGATCGCCTTCCGCATCAAGGGCGGCCGGAACGAGTCGTTCCGTCTGATGAACGGGCTGGGGATGGTGCTGATCTCCAACAACCTGGGCGACGCCAA
>JAEYOB010000321.1 GCA_023412175.1 Pseudomonadota bacterium
GCCCAGGTCCGGCCCCTTGGGCACGATGCCGGTCGGGTTGATGGTGCGGTGGCTACCGTAATAATGCCGCTTGATGTGGTCGAACCGCACCGTCTCCGCCACGCCCGGCATCTGGTAGAGGTCGCGCAGGTAGCCGGACAGGTTCGGATAGTCGGCGATGCGCCGCTTGTTGCACTTGAAGTGGCCGACATAGACCGCGTCGAAGCGCACCAGCGTGGTGAACAGCCGCCAGTCAGCCTCGGTCAGCCGGTTGCCGACCAGCCAGCGCCGCTCGGCCAGCCGCGCGTCCAGCCCGTCCAGGGCGTCGAACAGCGCGTCGAAGGCCTGCTCGTACCTGTCCTGGGCGGTGGCGAAGCCGGCCTTGTAGACGCCGTTGTTGACCCGGTCGTAGACGAAGGCGTTGACGCGGTCGATCTCCTCGCGGAGATCCTCCGGGCAGAAGTCCCGCGACGCGTCGCCGAAGGCGTCGAACGCGCAGTTCAGCATCCGCATGATCTCGGCCGATTCGTTGTTCACGATGGTGCCCGTGGCCTTGTCCCACAGCACCGGCACGGTGACCCGGCCCGAATAGCCGGGGCTCGCCTTGAGGTACACGTCGTAGAGGAAGCGCGCGCCGTTCACCGGGTCGGCGCCCTCCGGCAGCTCCCAGCCGTTCTCCAGCATCAGCGGATCGACGGCCGAGACGGAGATCACCTCCTCCAGCCGCTTCAGCGTGCGCATGATGAGCGTACGGTGCGCCCAGGGACAGGCGTACGAGACGTACAGATGATAGCGCCCCGGCTCCGGCCGGAACGGCGTCGAGCCGTCGGCCGCGATCCGGTCGCGGAACCGGGTCTCCGGCCGCACGAAGGCGCCGCCCGACGCCTTGGTGTCGTACCACTGGTCGCTCCAGCGCCCTTCGATCAGCAGGCCCATATCGGACTCCTTCCGGTGTCGTCCGGCGCCCCGCGACGCGGCGCCGGACAGCTGAAAATCACCCGTGCAGCTTGCTGGCGATCTCGGCCACGTGGCGGGCCTGATAGCGCACGCCCTCCAGTTCGACCGCGCTGGGCTGGCGCGAGCCGTCGCCGCCGGCGATGGTGCTGGCCCCGTAGGGCGAGTTGCCCATCACCTCACCGACACCCATCTGGCCCTGGAACGAATACGGCAGGCCGACGATCACCATGCCCTGGTGCAGCAGCACCACGTGCGTGGTGAGGATCGTGCTCTCCTGGCCGCCGTGCTGGGTGGCGGAGGAAGAGAAGACGCTGCCGACCTTGCCGACCAGGGAACCCTTCATCCACAGGCCGCCGGTCTGGTCGAGGAAGTTCTTCATCTGGCCCGGCATGTTGCCGAAGCGGGTCGGCACGCCGAAGATGATGGCATCGTAATCGGCCAACTCGTTCGGGGTGGCCACGGGGATGTTCGGCTCCTCCTTGAAGTGCGCGTTGCGGCGGACCTCCTCCGGCACGGTCTCCGGCACGCGCTTCACGGTCACCTCGGTGCCGGGGACGGAGCGCGCGCCTTCGGCTGCGGCCTGCGCCATCTGCGAAATATGCCCGTAGCTGCTGTAATAAAGAACCAGGACCTTGGCCATGGCGGCAAACCTTCCTTTGATCGATTTCAAACGGTTCTGACGGGCCGCACCCGCCTGGATTCAGATAAACCGCCTGAAGGCCGGAGTGTATCCGCCGCGCTGGCACTTCATCGTTGTCGGGTGTACAACAATGACATGGATCGCCTGGACGACATGCTGGCCTTCATCAAGGTGGTGGACGCCAAGAGCTTCACCGCGGCGGCGGACCGGTTGAACCTGTCCAAGTCGGTGGTGTCGCGCCGCATCGCCGAGCTGGAGAACCGCCTGGGCGCCCGGCTGCTCAACCGCACCACCCGCAAACTGAGCCTGACCGAGGTGGGGCAGGCCTTCTACGAACGCTGCACGCGCATCCTCTCCGATCTGGACGAGGCGGAGCGCGCCGTCGCCGACCTGCATTCGGCGCCGCGCGGGCGGCTGCGGGTGAACGCGCCGCTGTCCTTCGGGCTGCTGCACCTCGCCCCGGCGGTCGCCGAGTTCATGGAGCGTTTCCCGGCCATCGAGATCGACATCGACCTCAACGACCGCTACGTGGACCTGTTCGACGAGGGATACGACGTGGCGGTCCGCATCGGCCGGCTGCGCGACAGCTCGCTGATCGCCAAGCGCCTTGCCCCCAACCGCCGCGTCGTCTGCGCCAGCCCCGCCTATCTGGAAAAGCACGGCACCCCGGCCGTGCCGGACGAGCTGACGCAGCACCGGTGCCTGCTCTACACCAACGTGCCGGCGGCCGAGCAGTGGCAGTTCAAGGTGGACGGCGAGTCGCGCTCGGTGCGCGTGAACGGCAGCCTGCGCGCCAACAACGGCGACATCCTGCTGGCCGCCGCCATGGCCGGGCACGGCATCACCGTGGCGCCGACCTTCATCTGCGGCGAGGCGCTGCTGTCCGGCGCGCTGCAATGCGTGCTGTCGGACTACACCGTCTCAGATTCAGCAGTGTACGCCGTCTACCCGCAGAACCGCCACCTGTCGCCGAAGGTGCGTGCCTTCGTCGATTTCCTGGCGGCGCGCTTCGGCCCCGAACCCTATTGGGACGCCGCCCTGCCCCCGGCCGCCCGCGCCGCCGCGGCCTAGCACCGCCGCCACGGCCGCGTCGTCCCGGCCCCGTCGTCACGGCAGCGTCGTCACGAGCGTGCGGAACATCGTTCCCGTCATCCCTTTGACTTAAGTCAACCGGGAGTTCGTTCCGAAGGGGCAATACTTCGAACGTTATACCCGGCATCCGCGGCGCGGACTGGTGCGCGCTCCCGGCCGGCGGGAACGGACAGAGGAACGATAATGCTGGATTTGGCCCGGAGACTGCGGATCCGCCACCGCTTCGCGCTCGTCGTCGTGCTGCCGCTGCTGGGCATGCTCGGCTTCTCGGTCGCCGCCATGCTGGAGAGCCGTCAGACGCTCCACTCCATGGAACGGCTGGGGGAGATGGCCGGGCTGGTGTCCGAGGTGAGCGCCCTGGTGCACGAACTGCAGAAGGAGCGCGGCACCTCCGCCGTCTTCATCTCCAGCCGCGGCTCCAGGATGGCCGAGGCGCTGGTCGAGCAGCGCCGCCTCACCGACAAGGCCGCGGACACCTACCACGGCACCGCCGACCGTTTCCGCGCAAACGGCGCCGACCCGGTCCTGGCGGCGCGCCTGGATGCAGCACTGGCGGCGCTGAAGCCGCTGGCGGACAGGCGCAACGGCATCTCCGCCCTCTCCCTGCCCGGCCCGGACTCGGCCGCTTTCTACACCAGCACCATCCAGCGGCTGCTGGACGTCGCCGGCGAGATCTCGCGGGCGGGTGGCACGCCGTCGGTCACCGGCCTGCTGGTCGCCTACAACAACCTGATGCACGGCAAGGAGCGCGCCGGGCAGGAGCGCGCCACCGGCGGCAGCGGCTTCGGCGCCGGCAAGTTCGATCCGGCGCTGTACCAGCGCTTCCTGGCGCTGGGGGCCCAGCAGCAGTCCTTCTTCGACGGATTCGCCACCTACGCGCCGGACGACCTCAAGGCCGCCCTGGCCAAGGCCCTATCCGGCGGGGCGTCGGAGCGCGTCGAGGCGATGCGCAAGACCGTCTATGCCGGCGGCCTCAACGGCGAGCTGGGCGGCATCGCGGGCGACCAGTGGTTCGCCACCGCCACCGTGCGCATCGACCTGCTGAAGGGTGTCGAGGACCAGGTGAACGCCACCCTGCTGCGCCGCGCCGAGGACGTGCGCATGCAGGCGTCCTCCTCCTTCCTGATGGTCACGGCCCTTGCCCTGCTGCTGCTGGCGGCGACGGTGCTGGCGAGCGTGGCGACGATCCGCGGCATCACCGGGCCGCTGACCGCGCTGAACACCGACATGCGCCGGCTGGCCGATGGCGACCACGCCGTGACGATCCCCGGACTGGGCCGCGCCGACGAGATCGGCGAGATGGCCGAGGCCGTCCTGGTCTTCAAGGAACACGCCGAGGAGCGCGCGCGCCTGGAAGCCGAGCAGCACGCCGCCCAGGAGGCCAAGGAACACCACGCCGAGGAGCTGCGCCGTCTGGTGCGCATCTTCGACCGCGACGTCACCGGCGTGCTGACCACCGTGAACACCGCCGCCACCCGCATGCGCACGGTGGCGCAGGGCATGTCCGAATCGGCCAGCGAGAGCACCCGGCAGGCGACATCCGTCGCCGCCGCGGCCGAGCAGGCGTCCAGCAACGTGCAGTCGGTCGCCTCCGCCTCCGAGGAGCTGGCCGCCACCATCGGCGACATCGCCCACCAGGTGGAGGCCTCGCAGCGCATCGCCGGACAGGCGGTTGAGGAGGCGGAGCGCACCAACGCCACGGTCGGTAGCCTGGTCGAGACCGCCGCGCGCGTCGGCGAGGTGGTCAACCTGATCAGCGAGATCGCCAGCCAGACCAACCTGCTGGCACTCAACGCCACCATCGAGGCGGCGCGGGCCGGCGAAATGGGCAAGGGCTTCGCGGTGGTGGCCAGCGAGGTCAAGCACCTCGCCACGCAGACCGCCAAGGCCACCGAGGACATCACCCAGCAGATCAACCGCATGCACGCGGTGTGCGGCGAGGCGGCGTCGGCGATCCGCAACATCGGCGAGACGATCCGCCAGATGAACGCCATCGCCGTGACCGTCGCCGCCGGCATCGAGCAGCAGGGCGCCGCCACCGCCGAGATCGCCCGCAACGTCAGTCAGGCGGCACAGGGTACCGGCGAAGTGACGAGCAACATCATCGCGGTGCGCGAGGTGGCGCTGAAGACCGGCACTGCATCCACGGAAGTGCTGGAAGCCTCCGGCAGCCTGTCCAAGCAGGCCGAGATGCTGGGCAGCAAGGTCGAACGCTTCCTGGCCGACATCAACAGGGCCTGATATCGAAGGCGCTCCTGATTACGCGCTTTGCCCAGCCGTCGCCGGGTTTCGCCGGCGCCGGCCCGACGGCTTCGTCCGCCCGGCCTGCGGCGGACAGGAGCACGGCGTCGTCCAGCCCCGAGCCCTTTCGACCCGGAGCAAGGGCAGCACCTCCAGCCTGAACTGGCCGCCGCCTGGGCGTGACGCAGACCGCCGCCTCTCCGGCCGGATCGAGGGGGACGACGCCGATCTCGGCGGCGAGCGGTGCTGCCTGACCGGGTTCAAATCCCGCTTGGGGGGCGAGTAGCAACGGAACGTAAAACCTGGGTAAGGCCTCAGTCGGTATCCAGAGCCGCATTCCTGGGGTCACGAAGCGGGCGCAGTTCGCCGCGCTTGCCGTGGAAAACGATGCGGGCGAGTTGGTGACGGCCTTCGCCGCGGTTGAGCTGAACGAGAATCCGGCGGCGGTAGGTTTCGTCGTTGATGTAGGCCAGCAGATACAGCGTCTTGATGATTCGCCCCAACGCCTCCAGCGCCCGCGCCAGACGGGTCGGCCGATCGTTGTTCAGGCGCACTTTTACGACCGACATTTGCGACACGGATTTGAGCGTGATCAACGCGCGCTATTTCCAGTGAAAAGTCGGGATTTACGCGACACATTCATTCGCCAGCGCAGGCAACCTGAAGATATGACGCGACATGCTTGGCTTCGATGTCGTGCTCGGTATCCAGCTTGATATGCCGCCGGAATTTTCCTTTGCCCGCGAGAACGCCGAACGGATCGGCAAGTGCGCTGCCCTCGCTGAATTCGAGCGTCACATGGTCACGATATGCAAAAACGCCACAGAAAGGGGCGCGGGACGTGAAGAGGATGCCGCCATATTTGAACTCTTCGGTGATCACCGGACCGCAGGCCAATGCCATGGCGCGAAGACGGGCGACGATGGGAAAGAGTGCGCCGCGATTCAGGCGTATATCTTCCATGAACTTCTCGACCGGCGTCATTCATAACCTCGCGTCAGATAGGCTGCGCGAAACTCCGGCGCGGGTTCCCGGTCGGAGTAGATGTAGAGCGTGACGCCGTTTGGATCGGTCAGCGCGAAACCCCGGTCCCCCCAGGGATGATCCTCGGGTGGGCCGTTGGGCACCAGGCCGCTGCTCACCAGTTCCTGATGGGTTTCATCCACATCGGCCACACGAAAATTATAGGTCAGTCCCGACGTCGAGCAGGTGGGCTGATCCGTCTGTGGCTCCATGAATTGTAGGGAGAGGCCAGGGCCGAACTCCACACTGATGAACCAGCCGCAATCGAAGACCAGCCGCGCGCCCAGATGTTTGACGTAGAAGTCCCGCGAGGCGGCGACATGGGGCGTGATGATGGCGGGGGAGGCTGTGTCGGGACGCATTGGGGACTCCATTCAGGCAGGTGTGTTCATGTCCGAGCAAAGCTCGACAAGGCAGCCGTTCAGATCGCGGACATAGCCGACGACCTGGCTCCATGGCTTGATTTGGGGTGGCGAAAGCGGGACCGCTCCCGCTGCGACAGCCTGGTCCCAGGCTGCCTGGGGGTCATCGCAAACGAAAGCAATCTCAACAGCCTGTGCGGTATCGGCCGGGCGCAGCGGGCGAATGGCAAGCCCATTCATCTCGGCCATTTCCTCGGCTGCAAAAGCGAGCGTGACAGCCCCCGTTTCCAGCTCGGCGTAAAGGTTGCTTTCGTGCAGGAAGCGAACCGCCATGCCGAAGGCAGCTTTGTAGAATGCGATGGTTTCCGGAACATCCGGAACGTAGAGAATGGTGTAGCCGAACCTGACAGTCATTGGGCCTCCGATATTTACCCGACAATGGCGGCCGGACCGCCGCTCGTCTTGTAAAAATCGGACACTAGGCGCGGAGCGTGACCAGCGTCACGTCGGTCAATCTGGCTGGCGAAAGGCTGCCGAAACGCCGCAATGCATGGGTCATGTGGGATTGGTCCACATATCCCGCCTCATGCGCTGCCTCGGAGGGGGTGAGGCGATGGTCCCGCAGCAGACGTAGCGCGCGATGGAAGCGCAGAATCTGAGCGTAGGACTTGGGCGGCAGGCCGGTGGCGTCCTGCACGATCCGCTGAACGCTGCGCTGACTGAGATTGTGCATCTGCGCGATCTCCCGGACCGGCAAGCGACCGCTGGAGGCGTGAAAGGCACCTAGTATTTGTCTCGTCTGCAAAGATGGCAGTGCATGTCCCTGCTCGTTGCGGCTGCGCACGAAGGCAATCAGCCGTGCTGGCAGCGCATCCGGGGTGTCCGCCTCGGTGCAAAGTTCGGCGAGCGGCGGACAGGCTGAAATCGCCGCCTTGCCGACAAGGGCTTCCCCGCGCAGATCGCCCGGCCTGAAACCCAGGACGCATTGGAAGTAGCCGGGCCTTAACCGGATGCCCGCAAACCCGAATCCCGGCTCGACGGGAACGTCATAATGCTTGGTCGTCGGTGCGGTCACTACGACGGCAATGTCTCGGATAGGCCGCGCCATGGCATGGAACCGGAGGATGATGTCACAGCGCCCATCCGGCAGGACGCGATAGTCGCCGCTATGGTCAGCAATAGAGGCCCAGACTGCTTCGATCCCGAGACCCGCGTGGGGCACGGTTGGGAGTTCGGTATAGTTCACATTGCGCTTCATCGGTCCGGTCTGTTGCGGCTAGAAGTATCTACACGTTCAGCTCTGAGCGTGGTTCGTTGCCGCAACCCCCAAAAATTAGGCCTTTGCGACAGATTATTGCAACAGCTTTTCGTTTCTGTCGGTTCATGCCGCAAGCTGCCCAAAATCGATCCGACTATTAAGATCGAGATCGAAGCGGCCATAAGGATTGACGTGGCTGTAGATCAGCGGCGTGAGTTGGCTATGTCAAAATTAGCCATCCATTTTGGCCCCCACCGGCTCGCCAGCATGAAGCGGCCGACCGGGAGATCGCGGCGGATTACCGTCGCTGTCCATCCGGGGTCTCCCGTTGGCTGCTGGTGATCGAATCCCAAGGAAGGTACGGGATCCCGACATCAAGTTGCCCCTTCGTTCTTCTATGTCGTACAGCTACGCACAGGTCTTGTCGTGACCCCAGATGGCGTTGCTCGCGGCGAACTGCGCCCGCTTCGTGACCCCAGGAATGCGGCTCTGGATACCGACTGAGGCCTTGCCTAGGTTTTACGTTCCGTTGCTACTCGCCCCCGCGCTTCAATGGGCGCTTCGATCTCACCGCCACGATGCCGCTCCTTGGACTGGCTGGGGAGGGTGCGTGTGCGGGAGCGCCTTTGGGATCACCTCCATGGGATCGAGCCGCCCTCCCAATGCCGCGTGGCCGGGTGGCGCGCTGCCGCGTTAAGTGCCTGCGTACCCACCCGCCCGATCACCGGGCGCTCGATCCCTCCGGAAAGGCCGCGCATGCACAGGATCCCCCAGGCCAAGGCACCCGCGTACCGCCGGCCCGCCGAAACCGGCGCGCCCGGCGCCCCGCCCGTGCTGGCGGTGCCTGACCCGGCCGTGCTGGACCTGCACGGCGGCACCGCCGGGGGACGGCCGCTGACCGACCTGCAATGCCGGATCCTGTACTGGGCGGCCCGTGGCGCCACGCTGACCGCCGCCGCGGCGCGGCTGGGCCTGCCGGCCGGCGCGGTGCTGGAGGCCATGGCCCCGCTGAGCGAGGCCGGGCTGGTCACCC
>JAEYOB010000338.1 GCA_023412175.1 Pseudomonadota bacterium
GCGTCACCCTGCGCCGGGCGGTGCGGGTGGCGGTGTTGCTGGAATACCTGCGCGACCGGTTGCCGCCGGCGGACATGCCGAACGTGCTGCACGTTCTGGACGCCATGCCGCGCGACGGGCTGGGGGCGCCGTCGCCATACGCCCTGCGGGGCTCCGGCGGGAGCGATCCCGCGAACGCCGCCACGGCGAACCGGAGGGAGGGCATCCACGATGACCGATTCGTCGGCTGATCCGCCGCCGTTGCCGTACGGCCCGCCCATGCCGCCGCGCCGGCCCCGGCGGCGGCGCGTCCCGCTGATCCTGCTGGCGCTGGTCCTGGTGCTGGCCGGCGCCATGGGCGGCGCCACCTGGACCGGCTACCGCCTGTATGACGAGGCGTTCGTACGCCACAACATGAACCGCATCGACGCGCTCGCCGACCGGCTGTGGCGCGACTCCGGTGGCGTGGCGGTGGTGGCGCTGGGCTCCTCGCCGCTGCGGCACGCCACGCTGGACGAGACGGCCATGCGCAGTTTGGCGGCGCGGCACGGCGTCGCCTCGCTGCACTTCCTGCGCATCGTCAACGAGCCAGCGCAGTTCGCCGACTTCGAACCGATGCTGGAGCGCATCGTCAGGCTGCGCCCGGCACTGGTGCTGCTCGACCTCGACCTGCTGTTCGCCGAGCGCAACGACACCCACTTCTACCCCGCCTATCTGAGCCGGCTGGGCGACATGGTGGAGCAGCGGCGCCCTTATCTGCGCGACGAGGCCGCCCTGCAGTACGACCGCCCCTGCGCCCGGCGCGTGCCCCCCGGCTGGGAGACGGCGGCGGATCCGGACCGGTATATGGAGGAGCTGCGCGGCATGCTCGACCTGCGCGCCGACTCCCCGGCCTTCGCGCAGGTCCGCGCCTTCGTGGTCGCGGCGCAGGCGAAGGGGATCCGCGTGGCGCTGCTGCCGCTGCCGAAACCCGAAGCGGTGGAGGACCGCTTGAACGCGGCGCTGCCGGCACCGCTGGCGGACCTGGCTGAACTGCCGCGGGTGCCGGTGTGGCATTATCCCCGCGACCTCGACGACCGCCGCGACTTCTGCGACTTCGCGCATGTCGCCCCGGAGGTGCGCGAAACCTATTCCGGCTGGCTCGCCGGCCAGATCGCCGAGGCGCTCAGCACGCCGGCGGTGGAGGAGGTGTCGCTCGCGAAGTGATGCGGGCGGGCTCAGGATGCTCCGCTGAAATGGTCGTCCTCGTCGCGCACCAGCGCCGGCGTGGCCGGCGCCGCGCGGGGCTGGACGGATTCCGGCAGGTCGAAGACGGTCTGGACGAAGGGCTCCCGCGGGGTGCCGGCGGGCGGGAACAGCGCCTCGAAGCGCAGCGGCGCGCTGGCCAGCATCTGGATCAGCACAGCGGCGGCCACCAGAGGGATCAGTGCGTCCTCGGGACGTTTCATCGCTCGCTCCTTCCCCGAACCGTCTGGAAACAAGCTTACATCACGCATCGCTGATGTCAGCCTCGCCGAAGGTCGGGGGTGCGGCCGTGAGCCCGACCGATGTCTCAGCCGCCGGCCTTGCTGTTGCCACATGCGGTGGCTAGGGTTGCGCCAGTTCGGAAGGGGCAGCGAAGAGACCATGCACGACATCGTCGTTTACGTCCTGGGGGTGTCGGGCCTCCTGGTGCTGGTCAGCGTCCTGCCCCCGCTGGCGGCGCGGATGAAGGTGCCCTACACGGTGCTGCTGGCGGCGGCCGGCATCGCCCTGGGCGTGCTGATCCACGGGGCCTCCTCGCTGGACGGCCTGGCCGGGCCGGTGGGCGACTTCTTCAAGTCGCTGTCCGACCTCGATCTGTCGTCGGAGTCGCTGCTCTACATCTTCCTGCCGATCCTGCTGTTCGAGTCGGCGCTGGCCATCGACGTGCGCCGGCTGATGGATGACCTCGCCCCCATCCTGCTGCTGGCCGTGGGGGCGGTGTTCGTCTGCACCTTCGCGGTGGGCTACGCGCTGTGGGCGGTATCGCCCCTGGGGCTGGTGCCCTGCCTGCTGCTTGGCGCCATCGTCGCCTCCACCGACCCGGCGGCGGTGGTCAGCATCTTCCGCGACCTCGGCGCGCCGCGCCGCCTGACCATGCTGGTGGAAGGCGAGAGCCTGCTGAACGACGCCGCGGCCATTGCGCTGTGCTCGCTGCTGCTGGCGATGCTGACCCGGCGCACCGACGGCGGCGCCATGGAAGCGGCCATGGACTTCCTGTGGAGCTTCGGCGGCGGCGCCCTGGTGGGCGTGGTGTGCGGGCGGGTGGCCTGCCTGCTGGTGACGCCGATGCGCGAGCAGCCCATGGCTGAGATCACGCTGACCGTGGTGCTCGCCTATCTCAGCTTCCTGCTGGCCGACCACTACATGCGCGTCTCGGGCGTGGTGGCGGTGGTGGCGGCGGCACTGGTGGTCGGCTCGGTCGGTCGCACCCGCATCTCGCCCGACACCTGGGTGGCGCTGGAGCACGTCTGGAAGCAGCTCGGGTTCTGGGCCAATTCGCTGATCTTCCTGCTGGTCGCGCTGGTGATCCCGCACATCGTCGAGAGCGTGTCGTGGAGCGACGCCGGCTACCTGCTGGTCGCCCTGGCCGCGGCGCTGGCGGCGCGCGCCGCGGTGCTGTACGGGCTGCTGCCCGCGCTGTCGGCGCTGGGGCTGGCGCAGCGCGTCGGAAACGCCACCAAGGCGGTGATGCTGTGGGGCGGCCTGCGCGGCGCGGTGTCGCTCACCCTCGCCATGGCGGTGACCGAGAATAGCCGCGTGCCGCAGAACGTGCAGGAGTTCGTCGCCGTGCTGGCGACCGGCTTCGTGTTCTTCACGCTGTTCGTCAACGGCACGACGCTGCGCCCGGTCATGCACCGGCTGGGGCTGGACCGGCTGTCGCCGGTCGAGCGCGCCATGCGCAACCGGGCGCTGGCGCTGTCGCTGGGCGGCGTGCGCGAGCGCGTCGGCGAACTTGCCCACACCTACGAAATGGAAGAGGCGGCCCGTGAGGGCCTGCTCGGCCACTACGCCGAGCGGTTGCAGGCCATCGACCGCGAGCGCCGCGACGAGGAGACGCTGTCCGAGGCCGACCGCGTCACCATCGGCCTCGTCATCCTGGTCAGCCGCGAGCAGGAACTCTACTACGCCCGTTTCCAGGAGGGCATCCTGTCGCGCGGCGTGGTCGAGTACCTCGCCGGGCGCGCCGCCAGCACGCTGGACACGGTGAAGACGCAGGGCCCCGCCGGCTACATGAGCCTGGCCGACGAGATCATCGCCTTCTCCGTCCAGATGCGCGCGGCGAGCTGGCTGCACCGGCGCTTCGGCATCCAGCGGCCGCTGGCGCGCCGGCTGACCATGCGGTTCGAGGTGCTGGTCTCCGTCCGCATGGTGCTGCGCGAACTTCAGGAGTTCAGCTGGCACCGGCTGGCGCAGGTGCTGGGGCCGGACATCGCGGTGGAGCTGGAAGGACTGCTGACGGTGCGCCTGGATCGCGTGGAGAAGGCGCTGGCGGCGCTGCGCCTGCAATACCCGGATTATGCCGTCGTCCTGCAGAACCAGTACCTCGGACGCGCCGCGCTGCGCCTGGAATCCGCCGACTACCGCACGCTGCACGCCGAGTCGGTGATCTCGCAGGAGGTGCTGGGCGACCTGGAGCGCGACATCCTGCATCGTCGCCGCGCCCTGGAGCAGGCGCCCAGGCTCGACCTGCGGCTGGATCAGAACGAGCTGGTGCGCCGGGTGCCGATCTTTGCCGGGCTGGCGCCCGAGCGCGCGGCGCGCATCGCCAAACTGCTGAAGTCCCGCCTCATGCTGCCGGGCGAGACGGTCGTGCGCCGCGGCGACCGCGGCGACTGCATGTTCTTCATCGCGTCCGGCGCGGTGGAGGTGCTGGTGCCGGGGCTGGAGATGCCGGTCAAGCTGGGCAGCGGGGACTTCTTCGGCGAGATGGCGCTGCTCAACCGCCAGCCGCGCAACGCCGACGTGCGGGCGCTGGGCTATTGCCAGATGCTGGTGCTGGAGGAGAAGGACTTCTGGCGCCTCGTGCGCAAGGATCCGGCGCTGCGCACCCACATCGAGGAGGTTGCCGCCCAGCGCCGGACCCACACCGCACCGCCGCGCGCAGCGGTGCCGGAGGCTGTCCCGGCCGAAGCCCAGGCGGGAGACTGATATCATGTCTCGCTGATCGAAACCGATCAGCGAGCCTCACTCGCCGGCGCCGGCGTCCGCCGGCTTGGCTTCGCCGCATGTGCGGCGCGGCGGCGGTCGCCGCCGATACCAAGTCCCGCCGATACCAAGTCCCGATGAGTTGGGATCATCGGGACTTGGTATGAGGCTGCGAGTAGACGCTTGACACCGGCGTGCCGATGCCGCACCCTATTCCTCAGACGTAACCAAGACAGAGGTCAGTACGCGGCAAGAAACGCCGAGAACTGCTTCCCGGTCGTCCGGCCGGTGAATACTGTCAAGCCGTAGCTAGGAGGGTGAGTAGCATCATGACTCCACCGCAGCTTACTTGGTGACAGCGTTCCTTTAGGAACGATTGATTAGGATTACACGCCCTCTGGGCGTCAGAAATGCGGAATCATTTGATCATCCGCAGCAAGCCCCCGCCACCGTGCGGGGGCTTGCGTTTTTCGGGTATGCCGCGGCGACTCCCGCGTCAGGAACCGTGCGTTTCGTCGAGAAAGGCCGCGATGGCTGCCGCTGCGGCGGCTGCACCTTCCGCCGTGCCGGGATCCTGGATGACGTGCCGGCGGCCTCCCGGCACCAGCGACGCCACTTCGTCGAGATACGGGAACGGCATGTCCTCTTCCGAGCAGACGGCGAGCGTCGGAACCGTGAGGCGCGGCAGCCGGTCACGCCTGGGATAGCCGAACGCGGCCCGGTAGGCGAAATGATAGGTTCCGATGGACTTGAGCACCTCCAGCGAGAAGGCGTGCAGCGTCTCGGCCGAGGGAAGCCCCACCTTGCGCAGATGGGTGGCCTCACGCTTGAACCACGGCCAGAACAGGTACTGATCCCGGCAGAACATGAAGGCCCAGTTGAGATGCGCGCCGGTCAGGTCCGGCTTGACCTCGGGCGCGTAGACCGCGAGCAGTTCGTCCCGATCCTCGGGTGAATAGAGGCCCAGGCCGTCGACCACGAGGTGCCCCACCCGGTCGGGCGCCAGCAGGGACAGTTCGGTCGCGATGCACGCCCCGGTGTGCGCGCCGTAGAAATCCGCGCGCCCGATCCCCGCCGCATCCATGAAGGCGAGCGTGGCGCGCGCGTAGTCCGCGATTTCGGGCTGCGTCTGCATCGGGAGCGGCGTGCTGTCGCCGTTTCCGCGCGTGTCGGGGGCGATGACGCGGCGGGTCCGTGCCAGCGCCGTCATCAGCGGCTCAAGCTGCCGCGACGAACCCGGCGAGGGGTGGATCATGAGCAGGGGAAGGGCATCGGCGCGGGCGGCGCCCGCGTGGCGGTAGTGGACCTGGCCGTCCGCGAGGTCGGCGAACGCCCGGCGGATCACGACGTCATTCATGGGAACACTCCTTCGATGGACCGAAACGCCGGGATCAGGCCGGAACGACGATCAGATCGCGCGACAGGCGGCTCAGGCGCTCGATGCCCCGCGAGCGGACGACGATGCTGTCTTCCAGATGCATGCCGCCTTCCCGCGGATCGCGGTAGAAGACCTCGAAGTTGATGACGGCGTTTTCCTCGATCGCCCAGTTGCCGAAGGCGTGTCCGGGCTCGGCGTAGTCGAAGACCTCCAGCCCGATCGGGTGGAAGACCAGGGTGGTCAGCTTCGAATTGAAGCCGTGCTTCTGCATGGTCTGCACCGCCAGCCCGGTGAGGTCGTCGGTCATCGCGCCCGGACGCACCGCATCCTCGACCGTGGACAGAGTCTCGGTCACGGCGGCGTACATGCGGCGCTGCATGGCCGAGGGCTCGCCGATCACGGCGGTGCGGGCCATGTCGGCGTGGTAGTTGCGGTAGGTGCAGATGGCGTCGAGCAGAACGGTGTCGCCGCGCGCGAAGGTCTTGCGCTCGATGTAGTCATGGTCGAGCACGAAGCCGCCGTCCGGGCCGCCGTTGAACAGCATGCCGCGCTCGCCCAGCGGCTTGGCGCCGCGCCTGGCCAGCACATGGCGGTAACCCTGCACCATGTCGCCCCACGCGCCGCTCTCGCGGATGCCGGCGGCGGCGCCCACCAGCGCCTCGTCGTTGATGTAGCCGGCCTCGCGCAGGATGTCGATTTCCGCCTCGGTCTTGACCGCGCGGACGCGGCGCATCAAGGGCTGGGCGTCGATGACGCGGATGCGGCCACCGGCGGCGGCTTCGAGCCGGGCGCCAAACCGCAGGTCGTCGCAGGCGACCGTGACGACGCGGTCGCCGAAGGTCTCGGCCAGCGCCTTCAGGATGCCGCCCTGGAGGCCCTGGGCCATGGTCGGGCGGGTGCGCTCGAACAGCGCGCGCAACGGGGCGCGCAGTTCGGTCTCGATGCCGACGCCGGCGTGAATTTCCTTCATCAGGGAGGCGGCGCTCGACCATTCCGAGCCGTAGACCCGCAGTTCGGGCAGGCAGGTCGGGCGCGTCACCTGATAGGCCAGATCATAGTCGGGCACGAACAGGATGCCGTGGCCGGCCTCGTCGCCCATGACCAGGGCGCATGCCCAGTCATCGTAGAAGTGGCAGAGCGAACTGTCCGGGGCATGGCCCGACACGTAATAGAGATGCCCGTCCTCCTTGAGGCAGACGGCATCGACGCCGTCCTGCTTCAGGAAGCGGTGAAGGCGGTCGTAATTCGCCAGCCGGACGGCCGGCGAGGGCTGGAAGCCGGTGGTCTCGGTGGAAACCCGCGTCATCATGGAAGCCATTGTCCGCAGCCTTTCGTTGTTCAAGCGGGATCCGGCCATTGCGCCGTCCCACGGTCCGGTTCAGGTGAGCATCCACCCGCCATCGGCCACCAGGGTCTGGCCGACGATGGTCGAGGATGCCGGGGAGGCGAGGAAGAGGATGATTCCGGCGATCTCGTTGGCCTCGATCATGCGGCCGATCGGCATGCGCGCGGTGACCGCCGCCAAGCCGTCGGGATCGTTCCGCAGATCGGCGGTCATCGGCGTGTCCACCGGACCGGGAGCGACCGACACCACCCGCACCCCCTGCCGGATCCACTCCAGACCGGCGGTCCGGGTGAACTGGGCCAGAGCCGCCTTGCTGGCGCTGTAGGCACCGCGCTCGGCGCCGGTCATGAAGCCGAGTTGCGAGCCGACGTTGACGATCACGCCGCCATGGCCAGCGCCAATCATCGCCCGCGCCATGCCGGTGGCCATCGCCACGCAACCGGTGACGTTGACCCGGAGCACATGGTCGAATTCGTCGAAGCCGGTGTCGAGCAGCGGCTTGCGCAGCACCACCCCGGCGCTGTTGACGAAGACATCCAC
>JAEYOB010000375.1 GCA_023412175.1 Pseudomonadota bacterium
GGCGTGACGTCCGGCGGGGTGAGGTCGATGGCGAAACGGGACTCGGTCAATGAACGCTCAAAGGTTACGGGCCCGGACGCGCGGCGGTGTGGCACAGAGGGTGTGGCACTGAGTATGGCGGAGAGCGGTCCGCCGCGCCAGTCCGGCGGGCATGGGGGGCGGGGGTGCTTCATGACAGTTTTCAGTCGACGGGCGATCTTCGCCTCGTTTATACGCACTCACCTGAGAATCGGTTGCGGGACGCCATGAGCTTCGTGATCGAGGATGTCCTCGTTCGACACGACCCGGCCGGGCGGCGCCTGCCGGTGCTGTTCGATTCGCCGCACAGCGGGACCGTCTACCCGCCCGATTTCGCATTCGTCTGCCCGCTTCCCGTCCTGCGCCAGGCTGAGGACACCTTCGTCGACGAGCTGTTCCAGGCCGCGCCGGAGTCCGGGGCGACACTGCTGTGCGCGCTGTTTCCGCGCTCCTACATCGACGTCAACCGCGCCGTCGACGACATCGACCCCAAGCTGCTCGACGGGCCGTGGCCCGAACGCCTGCGCCCCAGCGAGAAGAGCGCCGGCGGCCTGGGGCTGATCCGCGCGCTGAGCCGGCCCGGCCAGTCCCTCTATCCCGCGAAGCTGCCGGTGGCCGAGGTGGCGGCGCGCATCGGGCGCTGCTACATGCCCTACCATGCGCAGATGGCCGGGATCATCGACGCGCACGTGGCGGAGTTCGGCGCCGCATGGCACGTGGATTGCCACTCCATGCCCTCGCTGGGCGACGGCGGCGGCGCCGACTTCGTCATCGGCGACCGCGACGGCACCACGTCGGAGCGCGGCTTCGTCGATTTCGTGGCGCGGGTGCTGCGCGGCTGCGGTTACGCGGTGGCGATCAACCATCCCTACAAGGGGGTGGAACTGGTCCGCCGCTACGGCAATCCGGCGCGCGGCCGCCACTCCATCCAGCTCGAAATCAACCGGCGCCTCTACATGAACGAGGAGACGCTGGAGAAGCACGCCGGCTTCGCGGTGGTGCTGCGCGACCTGACCGCGCTGATCCGCCAGATCTGCGCCTACGCCGAGAGCCGGGTGGAGCGCCGGGCGGCGGAGTGATGCGGACGGCTAGGGTTCGAACTGCTCCTTGAGGATGCGCTCCTCGAAGTTGAACTCCGGGTCGAACAGCAGGGTCAGGCTGACGTCGCGGGCTTCGGTCACCTCGACGCGCTCGACCTCGCGCACCTCGGTGAAGTCGGCGACGGCGCTGACCGGGCGCTTGGCGGATTCCAGAATGTCGAAGCTGATGTGCGCGGCGTGTGGCAGCAGCGCGCCGCGCCAGCGCCGCGGCCGGAAGGCGCTGATCGGCGTCAGCGCCAGGATGCCGGCGCCCAGCGGGACGATCGGCCCGTGGGCGGACAGGTTGTAGGCGGTGCTGCCGGCTGGCGTGGCGACCAGCGCGCCGTCGCAGATCAGCTCCGGCAGGCGGACCTTGCCGTCCACCGTGATGCGCAGCTTGGCGGCCTGCCGCGTCTCGCGCAGCAGCGACACCTCGTTGATGCCGAGGGCTTCGACGGTCGGGCCGGCGACGCGCGTCGCCTTCATGCGCAGGGGATGCAGCGTCACGTGCTGGGCGCGCTGCACGCGCTCCACCAGATCGTCCTCGCGGTAGGCGTTGAGCAGGAAGCCTACTGAACCGCGGTTCATGCCGTACACCGGCTTGGGCATCGTCCCGGCGCGCCCGAGCGCGCGGTGCAGCGTCTCCAGCAGGAAGCCGTCGCCGCCCAGCGCCACGATGACGTCGGCCATGCCGATGGGCACGTTGCCGTAGCGGTGCACCAGCCGCGTGCGCGCTCCCCGCGCCTCGTCGGTGTCGGCGCACACGAAGGCGAGCTGCGGCGGGTTGTGGCGGAAGGTATGGATGGTTTCGGTCATCGTGCCGCGACCATAGCGCAGGTCGCGGGCATGGGGAATCCTCGACGACGAGCTGAAGCTATGCGGTGGCTCACCCGCCGGTCACGCTCATGTGGCGCGGCACCGCGGCGCCGTGGTGCTGGCGGTCGATGATGAAGTCGTGGCCCTTCGGCTTGCGTTGGATGGCGGCGCGCACGGCGTCGATCAGCAGGCCGTCGTCGTCGCTCATGCGCAGCGGCGTGCGCAGGTCGGCGGCGTCCTCCTGGCCCAGGCACATGCACAGCGTGCCGGTGCAGGTCAGCCGCACCCGGTTGCAGCTTTCGCAGAAATTGTGGGTCAGCGGCGTGATGAAGCCAACCCGGCAGCCAGTCTCTTTCACCCGCACGTAGCGCGCCGGGCCGCCGGTGCGGTAATCCGTATCCTCCAGCGTCCAGCGCGTCTCCAGCTCGGCGCGCACCTGGGTCAGCGGGATGTACTGGTCGAGGCGCGAGACCTCGCCCAGCTCGCCCAGCGGCATCACCTCGATGAAGGTGAGGTCGAAGCCGCGCTCGCCGCACCACTCCACCATGCGGTGGAACTCGTCGTCGTTGACGCCCTTCAGCGCCACCGCGTTGATCTTGATGTGCAGGCCGGCGTCCTTGGCCGCCTGGATGCCTTCCACCACCTTGCCGAACTTGCCCCAGCGGGTGATGGCCTGGAACTTGTGGGGGTCGAGGGTGTCGAGCGAGACGTTGATGCGCTTCACCCCGGCGTCCACCAGCCCCTCGGCGTACTTGAACAGCATCGAGCCGTTGGTGGTCAGCGTCAGCTCGTCGAGGGCGCCGGCCTTGACGTGGCGGCCGAGCGCGGTGATCAGGTCCATGATGTTGCGGCGCACCAGCGGCTCGCCGCCGGTCAGGCGCAGCTTGCGGGTGCCGAGTTTGACGAAGGCGGTGGCGAGGCGGTCGATCTCCTCCAGCGTCAGCACCTCCGCCTTGGGGAGGAAGCTCATGTCCTCCGCCATGCAGTAGACGCAACGGAAG
>JAEYOB010000380.1 GCA_023412175.1 Pseudomonadota bacterium
GGCGCTTCCGCGGCTTCCGGGCGGCGGGGGTCAACCGGGTGTCGCTGGGCATCCAGGCGCTGGACGACGCCTCCCTGCGCTTCCTCGGCCGCCAGCACGACGCCGCCGAGGCGCTGGGCGCCATCGAACTGGCGGCGCGGACCTTCGACCGCTTCTCCTTCGACCTGATCTACGCCCGGCCCGAGCAGACGGTGGCGGCATGGCAGGCCGAGCTGACCCGCGCGCTGGACTTCGCGGTCGGCCACATCTCGGTCTACCAGCTGACCATCGAGGAGGGCACGGCCTTCCACCCGGCGTATCTGCGCGGCGAGTTCCGGATTCCCGACGAGGAGCTGGCCGGCGACCTCTACGAGGCGACGCAGGAGTTGCTGGGCGCCGCCGGCCTGCCGGCCTACGAGATCTCCAACCACGCCCGCCCCGGCGAGGAGAGCCGGCACAATCTGACCTACTGGCGCTACGGCGACTATGTCGGCATCGGCCCCGGCGCGCACGGCCGGCTGACGCTGGACGGCGGGAAGCGGGCGACGCGCGCCCACCGCGCGCCGGAGATCTGGCTGGAGCGCGTCGCACGCCACGGCCACGGCGGCCACGCGCCGGAAAGCATCGACGCCAACGCCCGCGGCACCGAACTGCTGATGATGGGCCTGCGCCTGACCGAGGGCGTCGCCCGCGCCCGTCTGGTCGAGGAGACCGGCCGCGACCTGGACGCCCTCGTCGACTCGGACGCGCTGAAGCGCCTTGTGGATGGCGGCTTCCTGGAGATGGACGCCACCACCCTGCGCGCCACGCCCGCGGGACGGCAGCGGCTCAACGCCGTGCTGTCGGCGCTGTTGGCGTAGGCGGCCCTACTCGAAGGGCTGCAGCAGCTTCGGCGTGCGCATGTCGGCGCCGATCGGCGCGTCGCGGGCCACGCCCCGCATCTGCTCCGGCGGACGGGGTAGACCGGTGCGGTCGCTGTAGTCCACCGGCGCGGCCTGCTCCCATCCGGTCTCCTCGGCGTGCAGCATCTGCGCGCAGAGGATGTCCAGCGCCGCCACCCCGGCCACCGCCGCCATCGCGATGCCGACGTTGTCGCGCCGCGGGTTGTCGCGCCCCAGCCCCACCGCCAGCGTGCCGAGGTCGAGCGCATCGCCGGCGACCCGCCCCCACATCCACGGCTTCGGATCGCCGAGCGCCAGCAGCCCCATGCCGGTGCCAATCTCCCGCACCCCGTAGGCACGGATCAGGCCGGCATGATCCTCCATACCGAGCCAACGGGCGAGGCGTCGGCCCGCAACCACCTCGGTCACCCCGAGCGCGATGCTGAACCAGCCCAGGCCGCGGGCCAGCGTGTCGGGCGTGGCGCCCCTGTAATAGTAGACCATTGGCTTCACCTCACGGTTTGAGCACCACCTTGACGCAGCCGTCCCGCTTTTCACGGAAGGTGCTGTACATCTCCGGTCCCTTGTCGAGGCCGACGGTATGGGTGATGACGAAGGACGGGTCGATCTGGCCCTCCTGGATCCGCTTCAGCAGGTCGTCGGTCCAGCGGTTGACGTGCGTCTGCCCCATGCGCCAGGTCAGGCCCTTGTTCATCGAGGCGCCGAACGGCACCTTGTCGATCAGACCGCCGTACACGCCGGGGACCGAGATCGTGCCGGCCGGACGGCAGACGTAGATCATCTCGCGCAGCACGTGCGCCCGGTCGCTCTCCAGCATCACCGCCTGCTTGGCGCGGTCGTACATGGCGTCCAGCGTGGAGGTGGCGTGCGCCTCCATGCCGACCGCGTCGATGCATTTCTCCGGCCCCTTGCCGCCGGTCAGTTCGCTGAGCCGTTCGAGGACGCTCTCCTCCTCGAAATTGATGGTGATGGCGCCCCCGGCCTTGGCCATGGACAGACGCTCGGGCACGCGGTCGATGGCAATCACCTGCTTTGCCCCCAGCAGCAGCGCGCTGCGGATCGCCATCTGGCCGACCGGGCCACAGCCCCAGATCGCCACGGTGTCGGTGGGCTGGATGTCGCATTGCGCCGCCGCCTGCCAGCCGGTCGGGAAGATGTCGCCCAGGAACAGCACCTGTTCATCCGAGAGCCCGTCCGGGATCTTCACATGGGTGTTGTCGGCATAGGGGACGCGCACGTACTCCGCCTGACCGCCGGCGTAGCCGCCGGTGAGGTGCGTGTAGCCGAACAGCCCGGCGGTGGTGTGGCCGAACAGCTTGTCGGCCATCTCCTTGTTGCGGTTGGAGCGTTCGCAGACCGAATAGTTGCCGCGCCGGCACTGCTCGCACTCGCCGCACCAGATGGTGAAGGGCACGACCACGCGGTCGCCGACCTTCAGCTTGCCCTTGGTCTCCGGCCCGACATCCACCACCTCTCCCATGAATTCGTGGCCTATCACGTCGCCGGATTGCATGCCCGGCATGAAGCCGTCGTAGAGGTGCAGGTCCGAACCGCAGATGGCGCACGTCGTTACCTTGACGATGGCGTCGCGCGGATGCTCGATCTTCGGGTCGGGGACAGTGTCATAGCGGATGTCTCCTTTCCCGTGCCAACACAACGCTTTCATGCTTGCCTTCCCGTTTCTTTCGGGGCGGACGCACGCGACGTGCCCCTGCATTTCCCACGCTGCGAAGACAAGGGTCCACGGCAATGGGTTCCCGGCCGGCGTGAACCCGCGAACCGAATGGGCGCCGCCCGACAGCTTCGAGGACTGGCTGCGCATCCGCTGATCGCCCCCCGGGCACCCCGAGAGAGTCTCTTGAGTGCTGGTGTGGGGCGGCTCACAGCGGGAATAGGCGGGGATGGGGCAGTGTTCGTCCATCACAGACATTCCTCCCCATGGAGATCACGATGCCCCACCCGCTGCCCTACCACGTTCCCGACGCGGCGACAATCAGCGCCATGACGCCGAAGCGCACGCACGAGGTCCGCTACCACGCGCCCCCGCCAATGCTGCCGCTGCACGACCACAGCGATCACCGGCGCGAGACCGCCATCCTGGCCGAGGTGGACAGCGGCTATCCGTGGAACGACTGACGCCGGTTGCCGCCTTCAGGCCGTGCGGGGCGCCAGCCACGCCGGCAGCAGTTCGACCGCCAGGATACAGGTCAGGATGACCGCGCAGCCCAGCATCTGCTGCCCCGACAGCCGCTCGCCGAGCACCACCATCCCGGCGAGCGCGGCGAACACCGCCTCGGAACTGAGAATCACCGCGGCGTCGGCGGCCGGCGTGTAGCGCTGCCCGATCGCCTGGATGGTGAAGGCGACGCCGCACGACAGCACGCCGGTGTAGAGGATGGCCCAGCCGGCTTCGACGAGATCGGCCATGCCGGTGGTTTCGGTCGCCGCGCCCCAGGCGGAGGCGAGCGTGCCGCAGACCACGAACTGCACGCAGGCCACCAGCACCGGCGCACCGGTCCGGGCGGACATGAAACCGATCAGCGCGACCTGCACCGCCCAGAAGAAGGCCGAGCCAAGCACCCATAGATCGCCGGGCGCCAGTTCCAGTGTGCCGGCGCCGCTCAGCATCCAGGTGCCGGCGACGCTCCCCGCCGCCGCGGGCCACACCACCGGATGCGGAACGGAGCGCACCGCCAGATAGACCAGCAGCGGCACCAGCGGCACATAGAGCGTCGTCAGGAAGCCGGCGTTGGTCGCCGTCGTCTGGTTGATGCCGATCTGCTGCAGCACCGCCCCGGCGAACAGCGCGCCGCCCGTCGCCAGCATGCCCAGCCAGTCGCGCCCGTCGAGCCGGGCGCCGCGCAGCGAGCGCAGCGCGAACGGCAGCACCACCAGGGCGCCGATCAGGAAGCGCACGCCGGTGAAGGTCAT
>JAEYOB010000381.1 GCA_023412175.1 Pseudomonadota bacterium
CGCCCCCCCCCCCCCGGCGCCCCCCCGGGGGCGATGCTCCGGCCCGCCGCCCGGGGTGGGGCTGCGGCGGCGCCGGCCGGTCAATGCTGTTGCCGAGAAATCGCGTCGGTGCCGTGTTGCAATGCGACGGAACGCCGCCTTCGTGCGGGCGGCTCCGTCGCTTCAACCGGTCAGCGGCCGTCCCGTCGCCCCTGTCCGGAGGATCATGTCCTCCGGATCAGGGGCCGCGCGGTCAATGGCCGTGCGCGGCGATCCTGGCGCCTTCCTTCACGACGAAGTGGCGCGAGCAGTACGGGCAGTCGGCGTGGCCTTCCTTGCCGAGCGTGATGTAGACCAGCGGATGGCCGAGGGCGCCGCCGCCGCCGTCGCAGCCAACCTTCTCCGTCTCGACATAGATCGTTTCGATAGGCTGCATGGGACCAGTCCCCTTTTGACACACACTTCCGAACGCCCCCGCGCTAAGATGCGCTGGGTGCGGCGGGATCATACCCATCGCGCCGCCCCGATCAACGGTCTTGAACAGCAGCGGGCCAACACGACGCCATGGTCACCAACGACGTCCCCGTCTCCCCCACCTCGCTGCCCGCCAACGCGGTCGAGATCCGGGGACTGACCAAGGTCTACCAGGGCTCCGGCCGCGCCGGCCCGAAGCACGCGCTGAAGACCATCGACCTGACGGTTCCCCGCGGCTCGCTGTTCGCCCTGCTCGGCCCCAACGGCGCCGGCAAGTCGACGCTGATCAACATCATGGCCGGCCTGGTCAACAAGACCGACGGGCAGGTCAGGATCTGGGGCACGGACATCGACGCCGCCCCGCGGCAGGCGCGCGCCTCCATCGGCGTGGTGCCACAGGAACTCAACATGGACCCGTTCTTCACGCCGCGGGAGATGCTGGAGTTGCAGGCCGGCCTCTACGGCGTGCCGAAGTCCGAGCGCCGCACCGACGAGCTGCTGGCCGCCGTCGGCCTCGCCGACAAGGCCAACGCCTACGCCCGCACCTTGTCGGGCGGCATGAAGCGGCGCCTGATGGTCGCCAAGGCCATGGTCCACACCCCGCCGGTGCTGGTGCTGGACGAGCCGACCGCCGGCGTGGACATCGAGCTGCGCCGCCTGCTGTGGGAGCACGTCCGCAAGCTGAACAGGGACGGCACCACGGTGCTGCTGACCACGCACTACCTCCAGGAGGCGGAGGAGCTGTGCGACACCATCGCCATCATCAACCACGGGCAGGTGGTCGCCTGCGAGCCCAAGGCGCAACTGCTGCGCCGGGTGGACGCCAAGGCGATGAGCTTCGTGCTGGACCGCGACCTGGACGCGGTGCCCGCTGCGCTGGCCGCGCTGCATGCCGAACTGCCGGAGCCGCGCCGCCTCGTCGTGCGCTACCAGCCGAGCCGCCAGAAGGCCGACGCCATCCTGGCGGCGGTGGCAGCGGCCGGGCTGTCGGTTGTCGATCTCACCACCGAGGAGTCGGACCTGGAGGACATCTTCCTCCAGCTCACCGCCGGCGCCCATAGCCAAGAGGTATCCCGTGGCGCCGCGTAACCGTCCGGGCCGACTGGCCGTCCTGGCTGTTGCCGTGACCCTGGCGGGCTGCGCCGCCAACTACCAGCCGATGGGCATCACCGTGATGCCGCCGCGGCTCACCGGCGGCAGCATGGTCGCCGCCGACGGGGCCGAGCTGCCGATGCGCTCGTGGATCCCCGACCAGCAGCCGGTGCGCGCCGCCGTGGTGGCGCTGCACGGCTTCAATGACTATTCCAAGGCGTTCGAGAACGCCGGGCGGCGCTTCGCCGACGTCGGCATCGCCACCTACGCCTACGACCAGCGCGGCTTCGGTGCCGGCCGCTCGCCGGGCATCTGGGCCGGCAAGGACACGCTGATCGCCGACGCCCGCACGGCGGTGGAGCTGGTGCGCGCCAAGCACCCCGGCGTGCCGCTCTACCTGATGGGCGAGAGCATGGGCGGCGCGGTGACGCTGGCTACCCTGACCCGCCGCGACGCGCCCAAGGTGGACGGCGCGATCCTGGTCGCCCCGGCGGTCTGGGGCCGCGAGACCATGGGCCTCCTCCCCCGCGCCGCGCTGTGGGTCAGCTACAACCTCGTGCCCGGCATGAAGGTGGTGGCGCCCAAGGGCATGAAGATACAGCCCTCCGACAACATCGAGATGCTGCGCGCGCTGGGCCGCGACCCGCTGGTCATCAAGGGCTCCCGCGTCGACGCGCTGGAGGGGCTGACCGACCTGATGGGAACGGCGCTCGCCGCCTGCGGCCGGCTGGACGTGCCGGCGCTGGTGCTGTACGGCGCGCACGAGGAGGTGCTGCCCAAGAAGCCGGTGAACCGCGCCATCCGCGACTTCGAGGCGCGCGCGGGCAACGTGGTCGCCGTCTATCCAGACGGCTGGCACATGCTGTTGCGCGACCTGAAGGGGCAGGTGGTGCTGAACGACATCGCCCTGTGGATCCAGGACCCCAAGAGCCCGCTGGCCAGCGGCGCCGCCCGCGGCCCGCGCGCCCTGGTGGCGGCGAAGTAGGGGGCCTTGGACGGGCATCGAAAAAAGTCGAAAGGAGTGTTTGCACTCCGTGAACGACTTCGCTATGGTGCGCCTCCACCACGCTGGACCCGTAGCTCAGCTGGATAGAGCGCTGCCCTCCGAAGGCAGAGGTCATGAGTTCGAATCTCGTCGGGTCCGCCACAGTTTCAAGGGCTTAGCCGTCACCGCGGCTAGGCCCTTCTGCTTTTCATCCCCGTATCCCGGACGCGCGCCGCCGGGGCGGAAGCACGGATGGCGGCGTCTGCCCCGCAATTTCGGATACACCCTTTGATTGCTGTTGGTGCGTTGGAAGGGCCCGAACGGCGGCGCCCGCCAAAACGGGCGTCACCCGTGGGCGACATTGAGATTGCATGGTCGTGATCAGAGATTTTCAACTATTGGTCAAAACCGATAGCTGATGGAGCCTAATAATAGCCATTCTCTGGGGCGGCGCTGG
>JAEYOB010000414.1 GCA_023412175.1 Pseudomonadota bacterium
TCGTCACCCCGTGCGGCCAATTCCTTGAACAGGCTGCGCGCCTGCCCTTCGTCGGTCCAGCGCGCCACCGCGTCGATGCCGGCCGGCGTGTCGGGCTGGCCGGCCCGCCCGCTGTCACCCTGCACGCCGTAGACTTGGCCGTTGCGCACCTCGATCACCGCATGGCGAGCATCGCACTCGACCAGACGGAAACTTCCCTGCTCCTCGATTACCTTCATTGCGACCCCGTTCGGCCGTTGCGTCGTTCCGCCCTCAACCCCGCCAGGGAGCGAATGTTGCCGTGCAGCGTTTTCCGCTGCAGCAGCAGGAGGCGTTCCGTGCCGAAAACCACCACCGATGCCATCGGGATCGCCGGCGTTCCCCTCACCCACCCCGACAAGGTGCTCTGGCAAACCCAGGGCGCCACCAAGCGCGATCTGGCCGAGTACTACGCCGCCATCGCCGAGCGCATCCTGCCGCACGTGGCGAACCGGCCGCTGACACTGGTGCGCTGCCCGTCCGGCAGCGGCGGCGCCTGCTTCGTGCAGAAACATCCCTGGGCCGGCCTGCACAAGGCGGTGCGCCGCGTCCATTCGGGCGCGGAGGTATGGCTGGCGGTGGACGATCTGCCGGGTCTGGTGGCGTTGGTGCAGATGGGCGTGCTCGAACTGCATCCCTGGGGCGCGACCACCGACGACCTGGAACGCCCGGACCGGATCGTCTTCGACCTGGATCCGGACGAAGGCGTGTCGTGGGAACGGGTGGTGGCCGGCGCACGGGAGATCCGCGCGAACCTGGAGGCGCTGGGCCTGCGCAGCTTCGTCAAGACCACCGGCGGCAAGGGATTGCACGTGGTGCTCCCCGTCGAACCCGCTGTGAGCTGGGAAGCGGCCAAGACCTTTGCCCACGATGTGGCGGTACGGCACGCCGAACAGCAACCGGAGCGCTACACGACGAACCCGCAGAAGGAGGCGCGCAGCGGACGGATCTTCCTCGACCATCTGCGCAACAGCCGCGGCGCCACCGCGGTGGCCGCCTATTCAACCCGTGCCCGCCCCGGCGCCCCGGTGGCGACGCCGCTGGACTGGGACGCGCTGAGCGACGATCCGGCGGCCAACCGTCACACCTTGGGCGATCCGCCGAAGGGCAATCCATGGAAGGGGTTCTTCGAGGTGCGGCAGCGTTTGCCGGAGTAGAGTATGGCCCTGCTCACGCCGTCCGCCGTGCCCGCCGCCGCTTGCCATGCTCCTCCACCCGCTCCATCAGGTCGGCGACGCCCAGAGCGTCGTCGAACTCGCCCTGCCGCAGCAGCGTCCGGCCGAAGACGGCGAGCGTGCCGAGCACCGCCTCCTCGTCGGTGACGCCGTGCGCCGGCTGCTCCTCGCGATCGACCAGCAGCGCGCCATGCACGGCAAGCTCCTCCGCCACCGCGTTGATGGCCTGGTCGAGCGCTGTCTCGTCCCCGGTGGGCACGCTAAGGATCGGCTTCAGAAGTTCGGCAAAGGATAGAGGGGTGTCTTGATCCATCATTTCACGTCCTGCGGGCTCAGCCGCATTTGGGAAAAAGGCGCAGCCGGCCACCAGCATCAGGGCCCGCTCCTGCGCGCCGGGAAGATCCGGACAACGCGCCATGCGGCGGCCATTCACCAGCACGTCCCAACCGTCGTCGTCATCGTCGCCGACCTCGTAGCGCAGTTCGATCCGCCGTCCGCCACCTTCCAGGAACAACCGGCGCGGCGTCTCGAACCGCCAAGTGATCGGTGGTCGCATTTCGGTCTCCACGGCGCCCCGCCCCGTGCCGGGCAGGCGCCGTCATCGTTCGTCGTATCCCGCACGGGACAGGCATGGCCCGCCGCTGCCGCGTGGCGGCGCCTCCGGTCCGACAGACCGGTCCTGGATGCGGAAAGGGGATCAGGCGGATCTCGTCCGCAGGGCACATGTAGCCATATGGGCGCCGAACGCCGCGCATCAAGGCGCTTACGGCCTGCTCATTCGGCTGGGGAGAGGCTGCTCAAGGGGGTGGCGACGCTCTCCAGCGGCTTGCGCTCGGCCCGTACGCCGATCCACAGCTCGATCACCGCCGCGACGATCATCAGGGTGGACGCGATGGCATAGCCGATCATGATCTGGCCGCGGTCGCCAGTCTCGATCAGGCGCCCGAAGAACCACGGCGCCGCCACGCCGCCCAGCAGCGTTCCCAGCGCATAGAACAGCGAAATCGCGGTTGCCCGCGCCTCCAGCGGAAAGCTCTCGCTGACCGTCAGGTAGGCGGAACTGGCCGCCGCCGAGGCCACGAAGAAGATGACGCTCCACGCCACCGTCTGCGTCGTCGCGGTCAGCATGCCGTGCAGGAACAGCCAGCCGGTGCCGAACAGCAGCACGCCCGACAGCGCGTAGGTGGTGGCGATCATCGGCTTGCGCCCCCAGGTGTCGAACAGCGGACCCAGCAGCAGCGGACCCATGAAATTGCCCAGAGCGAAGGGCAGCACGTACCACCCCACGTCGCTGTTCGGCACGCCATAGAACTTGGTCAGGATCAGCACGTTGGTGAAGAAGATCGCGTTGTAGAAGAAGGCCTGCGCGATCATCAGCGACAGCCCGAGGAAGGAGCGCCGGCGGTATTGCGTGAACAGCACCCGCGCCACCGCGAACATGGAGGTGTCGCGGCTGAGGTCGAAGCCCATCCGCTTGCCCTCCTCCACCGGCAGCGCATGGCGGGTCGAGGCGCGGACCTGATCCTCGATGCGCTCGACGATGTCCTCGGCCTCGGCAACGCGGCCCTTGATCATCAGCCAGCGCGGGCTTTCCGGCAGGAAGGTGCGCAGGAAGATGATGAACAGCGCCAGCGCGCCGCCGATGCCGAAGGCCAGACGCCAGCCCAGGTCCGGTCCCAGGAAGCCGGGCGCCAGCAGCACCACCGCGCCCATGGCGCCCAGCGCCGCCCCCACCCAGAAGCTGCCGTTGATGGCGAGGTCGGTGCGGCCGCGGTAGCGGGCCGGGATCAATTCCTGGATCGCCGAGTTGATGGCGGCGTATTCGCCGCCGATGCCCGCCCCGGTCAGGAAGCGGAACGCCGCGAAGCTCCAGTAGTCCCAGGCGAAGGCGCTGGCCAGCGTCGCCAGGGCGTACACCGCCAGCGTGATGTAGAAGAGCTTCCTGCGTCCCCAGCGGTCGGTCAGCCAGCCGAACAGGACGGCGCCGATCACCGCGCCGAGGATGTAGGCGCTTCCCATGTCGCCGATGTCGGCGTCGGTGAAGCGCAGGGTCGGGCTGTCCTTCAACGCGCCGGCGATGGAGCCGGCAATCGTGACCTCCAGCCCGTCGAGGATCCAGGTGATGCCGAGCGCCACCACCACCAGCCAGTGGAACCGGCTCCAGGGGAGCCGGTCCAGCCGGTGGGGGATGTCCGTGTGGACGATGTTCGTCCCGCCAGGACGCCCGTTCACAAGGCTCCCCTCCGCCGCTTACGCCACGGCGAGCGACTTGCCGGTCGAGCCGAGGTCGGCGAAGGCCTCGTCCAGACGGTCGGCAATGCCCTTCTCGCCCTCGCGCAGCCAGACGCGCGGGTCGTAGATCTTCTTGTAGGGCTTGCCGGTCTCCGGGTCGATCTGGTGACGGAAGGCCTTCTCGTTCGCAAAGACGAACTTGCCGACGGTCGAGGCGAAGGCGAACTGGGTGTCGGTGTCGATGTTCATCTTGAACACGCCGTAACGCACCGCCTCCTCGATCTTCTCCTTCTCCGAGCCGGAGCCGCCGTGGAACACCAGCGCCAGCGGCTTCTCGCCGCCGCCATGGCGCTGCGACACGAGATCCTGCGAGTTCTTCAGAATCTCCGGACGCAGCTTGACGTTGCCCGGCGCGTAGACGCCGTGCACGTTGCCGAAGGACGCCGCCACCGAGAAGTGGCCGATCGGCGACAGCATCTCATAGGCGCGTAGCACGTCCTCGGGCTGGGTGTAGAGGTGGGCGTTGTCGGCGCTGAGATCCTCCGAGCCGACTCCGTCCTCCTCGCCGCCGGTGACGCCCAGTTCGATCTCCAGGCTCATGCCCATCGGCGCCAGGCGCTTCAGGATGCGCGCGCACTCCTCCAGGTTCTCCTCCAGCGGCTCCTCCGACAGGTCCAGCATGTGCGAGCTGAACAGCGGCTTGCCGGTGCGGCGGAACTCCTCCTCGCTGTGGGCGATCATGCCCTCGACCCAGGGGATCAGCTTCTTGGCGGCGTGGTCGGTGTGCATGATCACGCACACGCCGTACTGCTCGGCCAGCAGGTGGACATGCCGGGCGGCCGAGACGGCGCCGAGGATGCGCGCCTGCGTCGAGTCCTTCATGCCCTGGCCGGCGTAGAACTGCGCGCCGCCGCTGGAGAGCTGTATGATGACGTCGGACTTGTTGCGGGCCGCCGATTCCAGCACGGCGTTGATGGTGCTGGTGCCGATCACGTTGACCGCCGGCAGCGCGTAGCCGCCGTCGCGGCAGGCCGCCAGCAGGGTACGGTAATCCTCGCCGGTGACGACGCCGGGCTTAAGCCCGCTCCGGGTCAGGGCCGTAGACGTGTTCATGCGTTCCGCCTTTCACTCTCTTCGATGGATCCGGCCACGGGGCGCGCGGCGACAGCCGACGGCATAGCCCAACAGCCTGTGCGCCGCGACGTTGCCCCAGCCCGCGCATTTCCGCAACCGGGCTGATCGTTACGGCATCTTGCCCCCGATGCTTACGTCCACCGCCAGAGGAAGAGCGACACCATCGGCCAAACCCGCAGACATCCGGCTTCATGTCAAACAACCGGAAAGCAATATTGGGCCGCTTCCCGAATTGATAATCGACATCTGGCAAGCTTAGTATTCGACAACGACTGCCACCGACGGCAATGTCGCATTTTTGTCCACTCGCGGCCACAGCAATCTCACACCTACCTCTATCGATCGGAGAACATCATGGTGGAAAAGACGAGAGGAACACCACCATGTGGCGAGACCTTATCCGGCGCGGCGTCGAGCGCGCGGTCGCGCAGTTTCCCGGCCCCCTCGCCCTAGGCGCCGGCCCCGCCCTCGCTCTCCCTTGGACGTTGGCCCCCCGGCACGCCCGAACCACCGTGGCGATGGTCTGCGCCGCAGCCGGGAACGGCAGCGACGACGACTCCGAGGATCCCGCCGTCCTGCGCGCCCGCATCGCCGCACTGGAAACCGAACTGGGCCGGACCGAGCTGCTGCTGCGCGAGACCAATCACCGCGCCAAGAACGCCTTCGCCACCATCGCGTCGCTGGTCCAGATCGAGTTGGCCGACATTCACGACCCGCAGGCGCGCGAGGTGCTCCAACTCACCCAGGAGCGGCTGGCGGCAGTGGCGCTGGTGCATCAGGCGCTCCAGGGCCAGAGCGACGACGCGGTCCTCGACCTCGGCGCGCTGCTTCAGCGGCTGGGCGCCGCCACCGCTTTCTCCATGGGCGCCGAAGAGCGCGGCGTCGAGGTGCGCATAGCCGCGCAGCCCGCGCCGGTCGAGGCCAACCAGGCTGTCAACCTGGCGCTGATCGCCAACGAACTGCTGACCAACGCCCTGAAATACGCCTTCACCGGCCGCGATGCCGGCTTCGTCGAACTGGCGCTGCGCCCGCGCGCCGGCACTCTGCTGCTGCGCGTTCGCGATAATGGAATCGGCAGCGGTGTTGCGTCCGGCCGCCGGTCCGAAGGCGGCACCGGCCTCACCCTCGTCCGCCGGCTGGCCGAACAGATCGGCGCGCGGGTGCGCTTCGGCCACCGGGGCGGCACCTCCGTCACCGTCTCGATCCCCTACGCGCCGGGCTGAACCGGCCAACCCCGTCGGCGGTTGTCCCAGCATAAATCCGTTTGCATCGATCCAAAGACGTTAGGATGCTGGCATCCTAACGGCCGACTGAAGGGATCGACATGGGCCGAGCACGACCGCCGCGCGTTCGATTGGGCGTTGCCGGCCGACTGACCGCCGGTCTGGTCGGGTTGACGATCCTTACCATCCTGGCAGCGTCAGTGGCGCTGTACGGCACGCGAGAGTTCCGCCAGGGCTTCGACCGCATCGCGCTGACGCGGGTCGGCCAACTGGTCGCCATGGCGAAGCTGACGCAGCAGAGCCACGCCGTCGCCGCCTCCGCCCCCCGCATGATCGGCACCGCCGACCGCGGCGAGTTGGACCGGCAGACCGAACGCATCCGTGACCTCTTCCGTTTCCTCGACGCCGCAGTGGACGAGTTGACCGCCTCCGGCGTCGCCCCGGCGACGGTGGACGAACTGGCGGCGTTGCGCCCGCAGATGCAGCACAGCCTGGACCGGCTGGCCGCGCTGGTCGCCCAGCGGCACGGGGTCGAGGCGGCGCTGGCCGGCGCCATGGACGACCTCGACCGGCAGGCACAGGCGTCGCGCCGGGTGCAGGGCCGTCTGGCTGAGGTAACCACCGCGCTGGCGGAGATCAACGCCAGCCAGGGCGACATTGCCGCCGTCGAGGCGCAGGTGCGTATCGGCGATGTGATCCGCCGCATGACCGACGACATCGGCCACGCCGTCAACACCATGTTGCGCATCGGCATCAGCACCCGGCCCGAGCAAATCGAAGCCATGCACGAGGAGGTGCGGCGCGTGCTCGCCCGCGCGCAACAGGACGCGCGCGAGTTGCCGGGCGCGGTCACCGACGGCTATGTGGCGCTCATCAACGGGGTCGCCGCGGAAACCGAGGGCGACGGCAGCGTCTTCGCGCTGCGCCTGCGCCAACTCGAACTGGGCCGGCAGATCCAGGGCGTGCTGGCCACCACGAACCAGGACGTCGGGCGATTCGTCGCCAGCGTCTCCCGCCAGTATGCGACGCTCGAAGCCGATATCGCTGCCGAGCGCAGCGACTTCACCGCCTTCATCGCCACCACCTTCAACGGCCTGTTCGCCATCGCCGCGGCGGCGGTTGGCGGAGCAGCGGTGATCTTCCTGTTCCTGCGCCGCCGGGTGATCGGCCGCCTGACAGGCCTGCAGCACTGCATGGTGGCGAACGCCGAGGGCGACGCAGTGCAGATCCCCATCGACGGTCACGACGAGATCGCCGACATGGGTCGGGCCTTCGGCTATTTCGTCGACGAGGTCGGCCGGCGCGAGACGGCGTTGCGCCACGCCAAGGAGGACGCCGAGCGCGCCCTCGCCGAACTCGCCACGGCCAACGCCTCGATCCGCGAGGGCATGCGCTACGCCCAGCGCATCCAGCAGTCGCTGCTGCCGTCCGGCGACGCCCACAACGGCCTGCTGGAGGAGGTGGCGGTGGCGTGGCAGCCGCTCGATGCGGTCGGCGGCGACTATTACTGGATCGGCGAGCAGGACGGGCGTTGCGTCATCGCGGTGATGGACTGCACCGGCCACGGGGTGCCGGGCGCATTCATGACCGCCATCGCCGCCTCGGCGCTGTTCCGCATCCTGCAGGACCACTCCCACGACGACCCGGCGCGCATCCTGGCGTCGCTCAACACGCTGGTGCGCGGCGCGTTGCGCCAGGATCGCCCGGAGTCCCGCTCGAACGACGGGCTGGACGCCGCCATCGTCGTCATCGACCCGGCCGCCGGGCGGCTGTCCTTCGCCGGCGCCAACCTGCCGCTGCTCTACGACGACGGGCAGACGCTGCACCTCGTCAAGGGCGACCGCCACAGCCTGGGCTACCGCGAGTCGCGGCCTGACTTCACGTTCCACCGCCACGACCTGGACCTGACGCCCGGCATGCGCGTCTATCTGGCAACCGACGGCGTCACGGATCAGGTGGGCGGGCCGACCCGCCGCCTGTTCGGGCGCCGACGCCTGGAAGATCTGCTGCGCGCGGGCGCCGGCCAGCCCATGGAAGCGCAGGTACGGCATCTGCTGGACGAGCTGGCCGCCTACCGCGGCGACGAGCCTCGGCGCGACGATCTGACCTTCATCGGCTTTGTCCCCCGCGTCGCTCCCCGGACGGCTCCTACCGCGGCATCCGCCGATGCCGCCGTTCCCGTCTGAGTTGCCGTGCAGCACAATCCCATGGCACATACCTAGAAGATGCATTTAGGATAATTTCCGGCACCATGGCGGTGTCGCTGGGAGCAAACGGAACATGGCGTCAGCGGTTGTCGCAGTGGTCGAAGACGAGGTTTCGCTGCGCCGTGACATGGTGGAGTACCTGCGCGGCTGCGGCTTCGACGCCGTCGGTGTGAAGAGCGGACGTGAACTGAACGACATCCTGGCGGCCAAGCCGGTGTCCGTCGCCGTCCTCGACGTCAACCTGCCGGGCGAGGATGGCTTCGCGATCGCTGCCCGGCTGCGCGAGATGCCGGGTGTCGGCGTCATCATGGTGACGGCGCGCGGTTCGACGGTGGACCGGGTGGTCGGGCTGGAGATCGGCGCCGACGCCTACATGGTGAAGCCCGTGCAGATGCGCGAACTGGAAGCCCAGGTGAAGTCGCTGCTGCGCCGCCTGGAGTCCATGTCGGCGCCTCCCGCCGCCCAGGCCGCCGCGGTTCCCGGCGACGAGGAGCACTGGCTGCTCGACAGCACGGACTGGGCCTTGACCAGCCCGGCCGGCGTGCGGATCCCGCTGACCAGCACGGAAATGAAGCTGGCGACCCTGCTGGCCACGCAGGCACGCCATCCGGTGTCGCGCGACCAGATCTCGCTGGCGCTCTATAACCGGCGCTGGGATCCGCAGGACCGCACCATCGACACCGTGGTCCGCCGCCTGCGCAACAAGGTCGAGAAGGCCATCGGCGAGACCCCGCCGCTGAAGTCCGAGCATGGCGTCGGGTACGTGTTCTCGGCGCCGGTGCGGACGGTGTAAACGGGGGCAAGCGCTATTCCGGCGCCACCCTCGGGAAGGTCAGCGTGAACGTCACCCCCTGCCCAGGCGCGCTGTCCACGGCGATGCCGCCCTTCAGCGGGCCGACCACAAGGTTGTGCACGATGTGCAGACCCAGCCCGCTGCCGCCCTCGCCGCGCCGCGTGGTGAAGAACGGTTCGAAAAGCAGCGGCAGGTGCTCCGCCGGGACACCAGCGCCGTCGTCGGCATAGACAAGGCAGACGGTCTCCGGATCGGGCTGTGTCACCACGATGTGCAGGTGTCCAGGTTGCCCCCCGGCGAAGCCATGCGTCAGCGAGTTCATCACCAGATTGGTGAGGATCTGCGACAGGGCGCCCGGATAGCCCTCGACCATCAGGTCCGCCGGGCAGTCCACCGTCACCTCGTGCTGGCCGCGCTTCAGGTTGGGCTGAAGACTGAGCAGCGTCTCCAGCACATAGGCGCGCAGGTCGAAACTGCGACGCTCGGCGCTGGCGCGGTCCACCGCCACCTGCTTGAAGCTGTTGATGAGCTGGGCGGCGCGCTCGCAGTTCGCCAGGATCAGCGCCGCGGTGTCGGCGGCGGTGTCGAGGTAGCGGTTGAACTCGCCACGCCCCAGCTGCCCCTGCACCACCAGCCCGGTCAGGCGCGTCGTGGCGTCGGACAGATGCGAGGCGCAGGAGACGGCGATGCCCACAGGCGTGTTGATCTCGTGCGCCACGCCGGCCACCAGGGCGCCCAGCGACGCCAGCTTCTCCTGCTGCACCAGAACGTCCTGCGCCTCGCGCAGCCGCTCCAGCGCCTCTTCGGCTTCGCGGCGGCGGCGTTCCGCCTCCTGGGTTGCGGCGGCGAGCTGGCCCTGCAGGCGGTCGCTGACGCGCACCAGACGGCGCTGCTCGCGGTAGCTGCGCTTGAATCCTTCCACCAGTTCGACCAGTTCGGCGCTGCAATCCGGCGCCACGTCGGAAAGCTTCGCGCCCAGGGCCTGGGCCCGCTCGATAACCTGTTCCTCGGCATCGAACAGATTGAAGCTCATGAGCCGCCGCCCGCCGCCTCGCGCAGGTTGAAGGCGACATGTTCGAGGTCTTCCGAGAAATCCTCACCGAACTCGCGCATCGCGTCGTCCTCGGCCTCGTAGTGCCAGTCGACTGTGACCGGGCGGCCCTGGCGCGCGGCCTCTTCCAACATCTGGAAGATGTTCATCAGCACCTTGGCGCTGGAACTGTTGAAGTAGACCAGTTCGATGTCCAGGTGCAGCGGCGCGGTGCCGGACTCGGCCAGATGCTCGCGCAACGCCCCGACCACCGGACCGAACAGCGTCGCCACATCGTCGGGATAGGATTCGCCGCGCATCGCCAGCCGGCCCGCCGCGAAGTCGAAGTCGATCTCGGGCGTCCGTGGTGTCGCCCCGATGCTCAGCCGTTCCGTCGCCATCTCAAATGCGAACCTTGAGGCAGAAGAAGGTCTTGTCGGAATCGATGCCGGCGAAGTCGTATTCGATGGGCGCGCTGGCGCGGCGGGCGATCTCGATCAGGCCGATGGTGGCGCCACGGCTGCCCTCGTCCGGCGTTTCGCGCAACTGCTCGCGGTAGTGCGCCTTGATGCCGTCCTTGTCCAGCCCCTTCAGGAAATCCAGCCGCTCGCGCAGGCGCGGCACGTCGCCGTTGCGCACGGTGTTGCCGCAGACGATGAAGAACGTCTTGTCCTCCATGCCGATGGTGACCATGCCGGCGCTCAGCTCGATGGCGCGGCCGTCGTTGGCGACGATTTTCTCGGCGGAGTAGCGGATGATGTTCTGCATCTGCTCGACGAACACCGAGAAGACGCGACGCACCGTCGGACCGTCGGCTTCCTCCAGCGTCATCTTCTCCCTGAGCGCCTCGCCGAGGGAGAACAGGATCCCCTCCGACAGATAGCCGCTGAACGAGAAAATGATCCCCTTGCTGTCGAGCTCGCGCTTGAACGCGGCGTACTGCTGGCCGAGCGTGGGTGTCATCCGGACCGCCTTCTCCTTGTGCAGCGACTATCTCATCATCGTCAGCGACCGTCCACCGGCAGCACGATGCGGAAGGCGGAGCCCTCCCCCGCCACGCTGCCCACCGTGATGATGCCACCGTGCAACTGGACGATCTGCTGCACGGTGTGCAGCCCGATTCCGGTCCCCGGCAGGCCGGCGGCGTTGCTGCCACGGTAGAACCGGTCGAAGACGCGCGGCAACTCGTTGGCCGGAATCCCGCAGCCGCCATCCGTCACTTCCAGCACCGCCGTGGGACCGTCGGCGGAGCCGTGGACGCGCACGCGGGCGGCATCATCGGAATACTTGATGGCGTTGCCGAGCAGGTTGCCCAGCACAAGGCCCAGCAGGGGCTCGTCGCCCGACACCGCCTCGGGCAGCTCGGCCACGTCCGTTTCGATGACGCATTCCGGATACGCGGCGCGGAACACGTCCGCCGTCGCCCCGACGAGCCCGGCGAGATCCACCGGCCGGCGCTCCAGAACGAGATTGCCGGACTGCAGCCGCTCGTCGGTGAGATAGGCGTCGATCAACCCGGTCAGGCGCAGCACAGCGGTGCGGATCACGCCCAGCCGCTCCAGCATCGCCGGCTCCACCGCCTCCGCCCGCAGGGCCAGCATCTGGGCCGCGCTGTCGATGACGGCGAGCGGCGTGCGGAACTCGTGCGAGACCATGGAGAAGAACTGGCGCTGCTGGTTCTTCGCCTCCAGCTCGCACTCCAGCGCGCGCTCCGCCCGCTCCTTGGCGACGACCAGCGCCTTCTGATTGGCGGCCAGTTCGGCCGTGCGCTCGGTGACACGCTGCTCCAGAGAACGGTTCAGCGCCATCAGGTCTTCATAGAGGCAGACGTTGTCGAAGCCGACGGCGACGCGGGCGCAGAACAGCTCCAACAGCCGGTGGTCGTCGCGGCCATAGGGCTCCGCCCGCTCCATGACGAAGACCGTAGCGCCGTGCTCCAGAGTGCGGAACATCAGCACGCAGCGCTGGGCGGTGAACGCGCTGCGCTGGGTGACGAACGCCTCCGCCACCGCGGCAGCCAGCGCTGGCGTCAGCCTCCCCTCGGCCGGCTGGCCGATCAGCCCGGCGAAGCGGCCGGATCCGGCAACCACCATCAGTCCCAGCGTGCCGTCGCCGCGTTCGCCGCGTCGGCAGGCGAGGACGGAACTGCCTTCCGGCCCACTCCCCGAATGCTCCACCACCCGGCCGAGCTGGTCCGCCAGCCGCTCGACCAACGCGCGCATGGAGCGTGTCTCGAACAGTGGCGGCGTGGCGTTGACGATGCGCTCCAGCCCCTGGCGGTGCCGCTCGATGGTGACGATGTCGCGCCACGAGCGCAACGCACCGATCAGCGCGGTGAACAGCTTCTGCGCCGTCAGCTCGCTCTTCGCCTTGTAGTCGTTGATGTCGTAGGCGACCACCACGTCGCGCTCCGGTGCCTGACCGGGCTGGCCGGTGCGCAGGATGATGCGCATGCGGGTGTTGCCGAGCTCCTCACGGATGTGGCGCACCAGCCGCAGGCCGGCGTCGTCGGTCTCCATGACCACGTCGAGCAGCACCACCGGGATATCCGGCCGCTCGGCCAGCACGGCGCGGGCGTCGGCCGCCGACAGCGCCTTCACCATCTCGAACGGCCGCCCCTCGAATTCGAAGTCGCGCAGCAGGACCGAGGTCATCCGGTGCACCTGCGGGTCGTCGTCCACCACCAGCACCGGCCAGGGCTCGACCGCCGGCTTCTCGATGATCGTGGGATCCGCCGCCTCGTCGTGGAAAAATAGGGGATCCTCGATCATCATCCGCCGCTCCGCATCTCAGCGCGCCTAAGGAAACACTGCACTCCGGCTTGGTCAAAGCATGTTTTCGGGAACTCCTTAGCTGTCGACACATACCGACGCTTTCGGACGCATTTGTTCGGTAGAGCCTCGTCCGTTGCCCTCCTACCCTGTGGAGAGGGAAAAGGGGGCGGAGAACCGGACGCCATGCACAACATCGAAGACCTGATGGCCATGCGGGTCGAGACGGTGCGGGAACTTCTCCTGCACCTGGACCGACCGACCGTCCTGCGGATCTTCGACCGGATGGCCGAGACCCCGCCCCGCGACGGACAGCTTGCCTCGAAACTCACCGCCGTGGTGCTGGAGTTGCTGACGGGCGGCCGGCGCGAGCATGCCCGGCGGCTTTGGACCTCCTGGCTGGAGCCGGTGCTGATGCGCGACCGCATCGGCCCGGCGAGCGGCCGGCCGCTGCCCGGCACCGTGAACATCGTCGACGCCGCCGCGTGGTGGGCGGTTCTGGCGCCGCGCATGCCCGAACTCATCGCGGACGTCCAGGAACGCGTGGCCGAGCGGGCGCGCCGCATGCCGCTCGACCGTGTGCTGGCTTCGGACGAGGCCGTGCGCTGGGCGGAGACGCTGCGCCGCCGCTCGGTGATCGCCCTGCGCATGGTGCGCGCCAATGCGCGGGAGCTGGAGAACCTGTTGGCCGCCGCCAACGCCGAGCGGGCGCGCCTCGTCGGCCATCCGATGGAGCGGCTGCGTCCGCTGGACACCCGCGACCTGAACACGTTGCTGGCGGTGCTGGAGGCCATGCCGGCGTGGAGCGCCGTCGATTGGCGGACGCGGGAGTACGACGGCCTGCTCGCCTCGGTGCGGTGCGCCTTGCATCCCGATTGCCCGCCGGTACTGACATGAACGCCGACATGATCTTCGCGGTCCTGCTGGCGCTCCTGGGGGCAGGGGCGCTTGGCGGCATGATGGTGATGGAGGTATCCCGCCTGGGAATGCTGTCGGCGCGGCGCTCACTGGCGCAGAAGCGCACGGCCGCCCTGCGCGCCGAGACGGAGCAGGCACGCGCACGCACCGCGCATCTGGAAACGGCCATCGAACGCGGACAGGCGCACGTGACCGCGCTGGCCGCCGAGTGCTTGCGGCTGACGTCGCTCGCCCGCACCGTCGAAGCCGACCGGGTGGAAGTGGTGCACGACCTCGGTGCGCCGGACGGCCGCCCCGCACCGTACCGTTGCGTGCTGCGCACCGGGCCGGATTTCGCCCGCATCGATCCCCGCCACGTCGTCTTCTCCCACAGGATCTGGCAACGCAAGAATATCGCCCACATCTGGGCGGAGACGCCGGAGTTGGCGCTCGCGCTGCTGCAACGCGCCTTCCCCGCCCGTTCCGGCGTGCTGCCCGGCGCCATCGAGCGGGTCGGCGGGGAAGCAACCGGCGGGTTTGCCCAGCCGGAGGGCTTCAAGGCGGACGCCCTGCCGGCCCCCGCACCGCAGGCCGCGGCATGACCGTCGCCCTCACCTGCGCCGCGGTGGCGCTGCTGGCGGTCAGCATTGTCCTGAACCGAGTGACGCGCCGTCAGCTCTCCACTGCGCGCGAGGCCCTGGCCGCCGACGAGACGGCGCTGACGGCTGCGGGCCGGGCACTCCAGGACGCGTTGCGCACCCGGCAAGACGCCGAACAGCGTCACGCCGGCCTGGAAGGACGCGTGGAGCAAGCCCAGGCTGACATTCGCACGGCGCAACAGGCGCTGGATGCCGCGCGGCAGGCTCCGGTGGAGCGGTTCCACGTGCTGGACCGGCTGGCACCGCGCCCTGCCCAGCTCTGGTCGGTGACGGTGGTCCGCGGCCCCGACGCGCCGGGCACCCCGCCGTGGACCGGTGAGCGGATCTGCCTCATTGCAGCGGCCAGCCGGAACGAGGCGCTGGAGCGGGTGATGCTGCGCTATCCGCGCACCGCCGGGTTCGACGTTCAGGCCGCAACCCCCTGCCCGCTTTTCCAAACCGCGGAGAGCACCGCGCCGCGCATGCCGAAACGGCAACGGGGCTGACCATCCGACGGGCCGACCGTCCGCCGATCCGGCGTCATTGTCGACATTCCAGACAGCGACGCCGCCGTCCTCCCCCTTGAAACCGCCGGAATCCGGGCCATGGCTACGCAAACCGGGCTTGGCATGGCGCTTGCCTTCATGGGCACCGATCGACGTGCCCGCCGCGGCACGCGCACTGGGAGGAAAATATGGTTCTGAAGGGAAAGACGGCCGTCATCACCGGCTCGACGAGCGGCATCGGCCTGGGCATCGCCCGCTCGCTGGCGGCGCAGGGCGCCGACATCATGCTCAACGGCTTCGGCGATGCCGGCCACATCGCAGAGCTGCGCGCCGCGCTGGAACGGGAGTTCAAGGTGCGCATCGCCTACCATGGCGCCGACATGAGCAAGCCGGCGGAAATCGCCGCGCTGGTGGAGCACGCCGAGGCGACGCTGGGCGGGGTGGACATCCTGGTCAGCAACGCCGGCATCCAGCACGTGGCGCCGATCGAGGAGTTCCCGGTCGAGCGTTGGGACGCGGTGATCGCCATCAACCTGTCGGCGGTGTTCCACGGCATGCGGCTGGCGCTGCCGGGGATGAAGCGGCGCGGCTGGGGGCGCATCGTCAACATCGCCTCGGCGCACGGGCTGGTCGCCTCGGCCAACAAGTCGGCCTACGTGGCAGCCAAGCACGGCGTCGTCGGCCTGACCAAGACGGTGGCGCTGGAGACCGCCGGCACCGGGGTGACCTGCAACGCCATCTGCCCCGGCTGGGTGTTGACCCCACTGGTGCAGAAGCAGATCGACGCGCTGGCCGAGAAGAACGGCTGGAGCGACGAGCAGGCCGGCCGCGAGCTGCTGAGCGAGAAGCAGCCGTCGCAGAGCTTCGTCACGCCGGAGCAGCTCGGAGAGCTGACGGTCTTCCTGTGCTCCGACGCGGCGGCGCAGATGACCGGTTCGTCTCTGGTCATGGACGGCGGCTGGACGGCGCGGTAGGAACTCCACGCACCCTCCCCCAGCCCGGCTGGGGGAGGGCCGTTCCTCCTCACCCGTGCCGGTAGTTCAGCCGCACCGCTCCCCAGTGCCGGCCGCGCACGCGGATCGGCACGCCGACCTCCTTGATGGTGACGAACTGCCCGCCGCCCATGTCGCGGCGGTAGGTCTGCAGCAGGAACGGCTTGGCGTTGCGCGCCGAGGCCAGGCCGGTGCGGTCGTTGAAAATCCGCCGGTTGCGGCAGTTGGCGGTGTTCCATACGGTGTCGCCCGGCCGCTGTGGGGCCGAATACTTGGTGTTGTGCGTCGGCAGGTAGCCATTGCGGTCTACCGGGACGCAGGACACCGTACGGGAATCGGCGGCGAAGGCCGGCTCGACGATGGCCGGCACCACGCGGTCGGTGAAATCGGTGAAGCGCGTGCGGTACTGCACCGGGTCGGTGCCGGGGATCGGCTGATAGGACTCGTCGAACAGGTCGGCTTCGCTCAGATCACCGCGCTCCAGTGCCGCCTCGAAGGCCGCGGCAAGGTGGCTGGCCACGTCCTGGGCGCGGCGAACGAAGGGGGTGTCCACCGTCTCGATGCCCATGGCGGCGGTCGCCTCGATCAGCCCCTCGCCCAGGGTCAGCAGCGATCCGGCCTGCCCCTTGGCGCGGGCAATGTCCTCGCTGGAAGAGGCGACGTCGTCGGCGATCTGCGCCAGACGCCCCTCCATGTCGCGGCAATGGTCGTGGATGCCCGCAGCGTCGGCGTCGATGCGCCCCGCCTCGGTGTCGATCTTCACCATGGCGGTGCCGACCGCCGCGAACACGCCGGCAATGCGGTCCGTTCCGTCGCGCACGCTGGCGGCACGCCGGGCGCCCGCGGCGCCATGGTCGAGCAGCGCGTGCACCCGATTGTCGAGGATGCGCAGGGTGCCCTCGATCTCGGTGGTTGCTTCGGCCGTCTTGCGCGACAGCGCCTTCACCTCGCCGGCCACCACGGCGAAACCGCGCCCCGCCTCCCCCGCCCGCGCCGCCTCGATGGTGGCGTTGAGCGCCAGCAGGTTGGTTTGCTTGGCGATGGCATTGATCTCCTTTGCCACCTTGCCGACCGCCTGGAGCGCGTCACGCAGGTCGCCGAGCCCCGTCTCGATGTCGCCGACGGTGCCGACCAGCGCCTGGATTTCGCCCAGCGCCTGGACCAGCGTGTCGCGCGAGCGGTCCACCTCGGCCCGGCCCTGCCGGACCTCCTGCAC
>JAEYOB010000445.1 GCA_023412175.1 Pseudomonadota bacterium
CCGCCGGGCAGCCGGCTGGGCGAGACGCCGGTGGCGCCCGAATGGCGCGTGGTGGCGGTGCCGGCGCTGGGCGGGCTGCTGCTGGGCGTGCTGGTCGCGTTGGTGCGCCGCGTTCGTCCAAGCGAGATCATCGATCCGGTCGAGGCCAACGCGCTGTTCGGCGGCAAGATGTCGCTGATCGACAGCCTGCGGCTGACCCTCGCCACCGTTCTGTCCAATGGAGCGGGTGCCTCGGTGGGCATGGAGGCGGCCTACACCCAGGCCGGCTCCGGCTTCGTGTCGTTCGTCGGGCAGCGCCTGCGGCTGCGCCGTGGTGACCTGCGCACGCTGGTGGGCTGCGGCGCGGCGGCGGCCATCGCCTCGGCCTACGGTGCGCCGCTGGCCGGCGCCTTCTACGCCTTCGAGCTGGTGCTGGGCGGCTACACCCTGGCGACGCTGGCGCCGGTGGGAGCGGCGGCCGGCGTGGCGGTCGCCGTCTCCTCCTGGGTTGCCGGCCCGGCGCCGGCTCTGCCGGGGGGGCCGCCGGTGACCATCGGCGGTTGGGGATACGTGGCGTACGGCGTCGTCGGCTTTCTGGCAGGCTGGCTCAGCATCGCCACCATGCAGCTCGTCACCGTGTCGGAGCGGATGTTCCGCGCGCTGCCCATGCCAGCGTGGCTGCGCCCGGCGCTGGGCGGTGCGGCTGTCGGCGCAGTGGCGCTGTGGGTGCCGGAGGTCATGGGCGCCGGGCAGGGGGCCGAGCCGCCGGACCTCGGCGTCGGCATCCTCGGGCTGGCGGTCCTGATCGGCGCAAAGATGCTAGCGTCGGCGCTGTCGCTGGGATCGGGATTCCGCGGCGGGCTGTTCAGCGCGTCGCTGTTCCTGGGCGGGCTGTTCGGCGGCATGCTCGCCCTGCTGGCGGCGCAGTTCGTGCCCGGTTTGGGTCTGGACGCCAAGGCGCTGGTGCTGGTCGGCATGGGCTCGGTGGCCGCCGGCATCGTCGGCGGACCGGTCACCATGGTGCTGCTGGTGCTGGAGGCGACCAGCGACCTGTGGGCGGCGGCCGGCGTGCTGACGGGTGTGGTCGTGTCCACCACCGTGGTGCGGCAGGCCTTCGGCTACTCGTTCACCACATGGCGTTTCCACCTGCGCGGCGTGCCGATCCGCGGCGCCCAGGATGTCGGCTGGATGGGCGACCTGCGCGCCGGTCGGCTGATGCGCCGCGATGCCAAGTCCGTGCGCGACGACCTGCCACTTGCCGACCTGCGCAGGCTCCACCCCCTGGGCAGCGCGAAGACGGTGTTCGCGGTGGACGAGGCAGGGGGATACGCGGGCGTGGTGGACATGACGGCGGTGCACGACCCGTCGCTGGATGGCGCCCTGGAGGGCCGTACGGTGCGCGACATGGCAAGCCACCGCGACGCCTTCCTTCTGCTGGGCGACGACATCCGGACGGCGCTGAGCCGCTTCTGCGACGGCGAGGCCGAGGCGCTGCCGGTGGTTGCCACCACCGGCGACCGCCGCATCCTCGGTTATCTGACAGAGGCCTTCGCACTCCGGCGCTACAGCCAGGAACTGGAGCGCCTGCGCGGTGAGGAAACCGGCGAGCAGGGGCTGTACGGGCGGAACTGAGGGGCCGGCGCTCCTTCTTAATGGCGTAGGCTCTGGAGGGCCTTCTGGCAAGCCTCCTCGCAGGTCCGGCAGGCTTCGGCGCAGATGCGGCAGTGCTCGTGCATCTTGGCGTGCTTCTCGCACTCCTCGGCGCACAGGCGGCAGGCGGTGGCGCAGGATTCCAGCATGGCGCGGATGACGGCTTCGTTGGAGCCGCTGCGCCGGGTGGCGACGGCGCCGGTGGCGGCGCAGACGTCGGCGCAGTCCATGTTCAGCCGGATGCACTGCACCAGTTCCGCCACCATGTCCTCGCCCAGGCAGGCATCGGCGCAGGTGGTGCAGGTCTGGGCGCAGTCGTAGCATTCCTCGATGCAGCGGATCAGCGCGTCGTTGGTGTTGCCGCGGACGTGCGGGTGCGTGCTGATCATTTCACGGGCGTGCATGGGTGAACCTCCGGTTCGCGGGTTGGGGGAGGGTGCCGGCTGGGGCATCCCTGCCCGGACAACAGCGCGATGGCCCGATGGTTCTGGGCACGGGCCGGCCGGGTGACGCCGGCTCACAACTCCAGCTTCACCCCCAGCACCTCCGCCGCCGCCTTGGCCATCACCTCGTCCACCGGCGGCGGTGCCACGGTCACGCCCTTCGCCAGAGCCTCGGTGACGATTTCCAGCACCCGCGTCCGCGCGTACCACTTCGAGTTCGCCGGCACCGCGGTCCACGGTGCGTTTTCCGTCGAGGTCTCGTCGAACATGTCCTCCACGGCCTCCTCATGGTCCGCCCACTTGTCGCGGTTGCGCAGGTCTTCCTCGGTCAGCTTCCAGCGCTTGTAGGGATTGGTCAGCCGCTCGCGGAAACGGTTCAATTGCTCGTCCTTGGTGATGTGCAGGAACAGATTGACGATGCGCGCGCCGTCGTCGGTCAGCATCATCTCGAAATCGCGGATCTCCACGTAGGCGCG
>JAEYOB010000458.1 GCA_023412175.1 Pseudomonadota bacterium
CCCTCTCGCCGGCGCTGACCACCAAGGAGCCGTTGCGCGCCCCGATTTCCGGCATCGTCACCGCCAACAACATCAAGCCCGGTCAGGTCGTCGAGGCGCGCGACCAGGTGCTGTTCGAGATCGTCGACCCGTCGCGGCTCATGGTTGAAGCCGTCGCCTTCGACCCCAAGGTGGCCAACAGCATCCAGGCCGCCACCGCCACCACGGCGGACGGCACGGGCCTGACGCTGGAGAGCCTCGGCCGCAGCCTGGCGCTGCGGCAGCAGGCCATCCCGCTGCTGTTCCGGATCGACGCCCCGCCCCCGGGGCTGAGCGTCGGCCAGCCGGTGCGCATCGTTGCCCAGATCCAGGGCACGATGTCCGGCATCGTCTTGCCGCGGCAGAGTGTGGTCCGCGGGTCGAACGGCCAGCCGCTGGTCTGGGAGCATGAGTCTCCTCAGCGTTTCGTCGCCCGGCCGGTGCGCATGCAGCCCGTGGACGGCAACACGGTCCTGGTGTTGGCGGGCATCGAGCCGGAGGCGCGCGTCGTCACCGATGGCGCCGGTCTCCTCAACCAGGTCCGGTGAGGAGCGCCCACCATGTTCAACGTCCTCGTCAACACCAGCCTGCGCAACCGCCTGTTCGTGCTCGCCGCCGCCGCGCTGCTGGTCGTCTACGGCTCGTTCGTCCTCAAGGACCTGCCCATCGACGTCTTCCCCGACCTGAACAAGCCAACGGTCACGCTGATGACCGAAGCCGAGGGCTTGGCACCGGAAGAGGTCGAGCAGCTGGTCACCTTCCCGCTCGAGACCTCGATGAACGGCATGCCGGGCATCACCCGCGTGCGCTCGGTGTCCGGCGTCGGACTGTCGATCGTCTTCGTCGAGTTCGACTGGGGCACCGACATCTACCGCAACCGCCAGCAGGTGGCCGAGCGTCTGGCCATCGTCCAGGGGCAGCTCCCGCCCGCCGTGCGGCCGCAGATGGGGCCGATCTCGTCGATCATGGGCGAGATCATGCTGATCGCCATGTCCGGCGACAATGTGAGCCCCATGGAAGTCCGCGAAATCGCCGACTGGGTGGTGCGGCCCCGCCTGCTCGCCATCCCCGGCGTCAGCCAAGTCATCCCGATCGGCGGCGAGATCAAGCAGTACCGCATCTCTCCCGGCCCGGCCCGTATGCACGACCTGGAGATCGCGACCGACGAGCTGGTGAACGCGCTCCGGCAATTCTCGGCGAACACCGGCGGCGGCTTCATCGATCAGCACGCCGAGGAGTACCTGATCCGCAACATCGGCCGCACGACCCGGCTGGAGGATCTGCGTAACCTCGTCGTCGCCACCAAGGCCGGGCAGCCCATCCTGCTGCGCCAGATCGCGGCGGTCGATTTCGCCGCCCGCGTGAAGCGCGGCGATGCCGGGGTCAACGGCAAGCCGGCGGTCATCCTGTCGGTGCAGAAGCAGCCCGGCGCCGACACCACCCGGCTCACCGCTGAGGTCGAGGCGGCTCTGCGCGACCTGACGCAGTTCATGCCGAAGGGCGTGCACGCCGACGAGATCCTGTTCAAGCAGGCCAACTTCATCCGGACCTCCATCGGCAACGTCGAGACGGTGCTGATGGAGGCGGTGGCGGTGGTTGCCGTCATCCTCTTCCTGTTCCTGCTGAACGTCCGGACCACGTTCATCTCGCTGACCGCCATCCCGATCTCGATCCTGATCACCGTGCTGGTGTTCAAGGCGTTTGGGATGTCGATCAACACCATGACGCTGGGCGGGCTCGCCATCGCCATCGGCGAGCTGGTGGACGACGCCGTGGTGGACGTGGAGAACATCTTCCGCCGCCTGGGCGAGAACCGCCGGGCCGGCAACCCAAGGCCCATCCTGGAGGTCGTGGCGGCGGCCTCGCAGGAGGTGCGCTCGGGCATCGTGTATGCCACCTTCATCATCATCCTGGTCTTCGTGCCGCTGTTCGCCCTGACCGGCATCGAGGGCCGCCTGTTCGCCCCCCTGGGCGTCGCCTACATCGTGTCGATCCTGGCCAGCCTCGCCACCGCCATCACCGTCACGCCGGTGCTCTCCTACTACCTGCTGCCGCGCCTGAAGCGGCTGGAGGAACACGACAGCTGGCTGGTGCGGCGGCTCAAGGCCGGCAACGCCCGGCTGCTCGCCTGGGCCTTCGCCAACCCGCGCACACTCTTCGCGTCGGTGGCGGCGGCCGTCGTGATTGCGGCGGCGACAGTGCCCAGCCTGCCGCGCGCCTTCCTGCCGCCCTTCAACGAGGGCACGCTGACCATCTCCATGGTGCTCAACCCCGGCATCTCGCTCGCCGAATCCAACCGGGTCGGTCTGGCCGCCGAGAAGCTCATCATGCAGGTGCCGGAGGTGAAGTCGGTCGGGCGCCGTACCGGGCGCGCCGAACTGGACGAGCACGCCGAAGGCGTCCATTCCAGCGAGATCGACGTCGACCTGCTGCCCTCCGGCCGCAGCCGGGCCGAGGTTCTGGCCGATGTGCGGGCACGTTTGGCGGCGCTGCCGGTGTCTGTCAACATCGGCCAGCCGATCTCGCACCGGCTCGACCACATGCTGTCGGGCGTGCGGGCGCAGATCGCGCTCAAGGTCTACGGCGAGGACCTGGACACGCTGCGCAGCCTGGCCGGCCAGCTTCAGCAGAGCCTGTCAGGCGTGCCCGGACTGGTCGATCTGCAGATCGAGAAGCAGGTCCGCATCCCGCAGGTGCAGGTGGTCGTGGACTACGAGCGCGCCGCGCTCTACGGCGTCACCCCGGCCATGGCGACCGAGGCGCTGGAAGGCCTGTCGAACGGCCGCGTGGTGTCGGAGATCGTGGACGGCACCCGGCGCTTCGACGTGGTGCTGCGGCTCTCCGACGAGGACCGCACCACCAGCGGCCTGTCGAACCTGCTGGTCGAGACCCCGACCGGCCGGGTGCCGCTCAGCCTGTTCGCCGCGGTCGAGGAGACCGACGGGCCGAACCAGATCCTGCGCGAGAACGGCAAGCGGCGCATCGTCATCCTCGGCAACTCCGACGGCAAGACCGACATGGCGGCGATCGTCGCCGGCATCCGCGGGGTCGTCGCCCGCTCGGCGCTGCCGCCGGGCTACTTCACCAGCCTGGAAGGCACCTTCCAGGCGCAGGAAGAGGCGTCGAAGAC
>JAEYOB010000472.1 GCA_023412175.1 Pseudomonadota bacterium
TCGTCTATTTCGAGGCGCAGGACCTGGAGGGGCTGATCCCCTTCCTGAAGCAGCTTCCGACCGTCGTCGTGGTCGATCACATGGGCCGCCCCGACATCGCCAAGGGCGTCGATCACCCCGACTTCCAGCGCTTCGTGACGCTGATGGAAGAGATGCCGACGCTGTGGAGCAAGGTGAGCTGCCCCGAACGGCTGTCGGTGCAGGGCCCGCCCGCCTACGACGACGTGGTGCCCTTCGCGCGCCTGCTGGTCGACCGCTTCCCCGACCGCGTGCTGTGGGGCACCGACTGGCCGCACCCGAACATGAAGTCGCACATGCCCGACGACGGGCATCTGGTCGACGTTATCCCCCGCATCGCCCCCGATGCCGCGCGGCAGAAGGCCCTGCTGGTGGACAACCCCATGCGGCTCTACTGGTCCTGAAAGAACGATAAAGGAGGAAATGCCATGGCAACCGCAAAACCGGAGCCTATACCCGGCACCACCATCTTCGACGGCACGATGGCGATGAAGGGCTATGCCCTCAACAAGATGTGCTACTCGTTCAACAATGCCGCCAACCGCGAAGCCTTCCTGGCCGATGAGGACGAATACTGCGCAAGATTCGGCCTCAACGAGGAGCAGAAGGCGGCGGTGAAGGCCCGCAACGTGCTTCAGCTCATCGCGGCCGGCGGCAACATCTACTACCTCGCCAAGTTCGCCGGGATCTTCGGTCTGAACGTCCAGGACCTGGGCGCGCAGCAGACCGGCATGACGGTTGAGGAATTCAAGGCGAAACTCGTAGCGGCGGGGCACTGATCATGGCACGCATCGTCGGCGGCATCACCACCTCCCACATCCCGGCCATCGGCAACGCCATCGCGCGGGACCTGTTCGAAGACCCCTACTGGAAGCCGTTCTTCGACGGCTACCCGCCGGTGCACGCGTGGCTGGAGAAGGTCAAGCCCGACGTGGCCATCGTCGTCTACAACGACCACGGGCTGAACTTCTTCCTCGACAAGATGCCGACCTTCGCGATCGGCGCCGCCCCGAAGTACCGCAACGAGGACGAGGGCTGGGGCCTGAAGCCGCTGCCGCCGTTCCAGGGCGACCCGGAGCTGTCCTGGCACATCATCAACTCGGTGATCGCCGAGGACTTCGACATCTGCACCTGCCAGGAGATGCTGGTCGATCACGGCTTCAGCGTGCCGATGTCGCTGTTCTGGCCGGACCGCGCGAAGACGCCGATCCGGACGATCCCGGTGTCGGTCAACACCGTGCAGCACCCGATGCCCTCCCCGGCGCGCTGCTTCAAGCTGGGACAGGCCATCGGCCGCGCGGTGGAATCCTACGACCGGGACCTCAAGGTGGTGGTGCTCGGCACCGGCGGCCTGTCGCACCAGCTCGACGGCGAGCGGGCCGGGTTCATCAACAAGAACTTCGACCTGATGTGCATGGAGAAGATGGTCGATGATCCCGAGGCGCTGACCAAGTACTCGATCCACGACCTGATCCGGCTCGCCGGCGCCCAGGGGGCCGAGCTGATCCTGTGGCTGATCATGCGGGGCGCCCTGACCGGCACGGTGTCGAAGCTGCACAGCAACTACCACATCCCGATCTCCAACACCGGGGCCGGTCTGCTGCTTCTCGAAAACGCCGCCTGACCATCCCGCGACGGTGTCGGCCTCGCGCCCACCCATGCGGGAGAGGGCGTGAGGCCTGCCGGCCGGAAGCCGTCCAGCAGAACAAGGCCGTTCGACAAGGCCGATGGACAAGGGAGGAGACCGTGACCGACGCCTGGCCAATGAACGCTTGGTATGCCGCCGCCTGGCGGCACGAGGTCGAACGGGCGCTGACGCCCCGCACCGTCTGCGGCAAGGATATCGTGCTCTACCGCCGCACCGATGGCGCCGTCGCCGTGCTGGAGGACGCCTGCTGGCACCGGCTGCTGCCGCTCTCGCTCGGCCGGCTCGACGGCGACGAGGTGGTGTGCGGCTACCATGGCCTCGTCTTCGATCCGTCCGGCCGCTGCACGCACATGCCCGCGCAGGAGACCATAAACCCGTCCGCCTGCGTCCGCGCCTACCCGGCGGTGGAGCGGCACCGGCTGGTGTGGGTGTGGATGGGTGACCCGGCGCGCGCCGACCCGGCCGCGATCCCCGATTTCCACTGGAACGACGGCACCGACTGGGTTGGCGAGGGCGGTACCTTCTATTCGCTGAAGTGCGACTACCGGCTGGTGGTCGACAACCTCATGGACCTGACGCACGAGACCTACGTGCACGCCGGCAGCATCGGCCACGACGCCATCACCCGCTCGCCGTTCGAGGTCACGCACAGCGGGCGCACCGCCACCGTCACGCGCTGGATGGAGAACATCGAGGCACCGCCGTTCTGGGCGCGCCAGCTCGGCAGGACGGGACCGGTGGACCGCTGGCAGATCATCCGCTTCGAGGCACCCTCCACCATCGCCGGCGACGTCGGTGTGGCGCCAGCCGGCACCGGGGCGCGGGCGGGCGACCGCTCGCAGGGAGTGAACGGCTTCTTCCTGGCGGCGATCACGCCGGAGAGCGCCACCACCTGCCACTATTTCTGGAACTTCGTGCGGAACTACCGCACCGGCGACGCCGAACTCACGCGAGCGCTGAACCTCGCCCACGTCAACAACGGCCGCGGCGTCTACGATCAGGACCACGCCATTCTCGAAGCGCAGCAGCGCGCCATCGGCCGCAACCCGCGCCAGCCCTTCTACAACCTCAACATCGACGCCGGCGCCCTGTGGGCGCGCCGGCTGATCGACGGCATGCTGGCGGCGGAGGCACGCCCATGAGCGCCGGCCAGGAATGGGGCGACGCCCGCCTGCGCGCGGTCACCGACCTGACCGCCGACATCCGGCTGTTCGAGATCGAGCCGGCGCACCCCTCCCCCGCCCCGCCCGGCAGCCACATCGACGTGGCCGTGCATCCGGACGGGCGGCCCGACGTGCGGTCCTACTCGCTGCTCGGCGGCGACGGCGGCGTCCACCGCATCGCGGTGAAGCGGATGCCGCAAAGCCGGGGCGGGTCGCGCTACATGTGGTCGCTGGCCGCCGGCGACCGGCTGCGGGTGACGGCACCGCGCAACCGCTTCGCGCTGGCGTTCGGGCGGCCGGCGTACCTGCTGGTGGCCGGCGGCATAGGCATCACGCCGATCCACCCCATGGCCCTGGCGCTTGCCGATGCGGGAGCCGACGTGCGCCTGCTCTATGCCGGCGGCAGCCGCGGCGCCCTGCCCTTCGTGGACGATCTGCGCAGCCGCCTCGGCGACCGGCTGGAACTCTTCGCCCGCGACGAGGGCCGGCGCATCGACCTGGAACGGGAGATCGCCGCGCTCGCCCCCGGCGGCGAGGTGTACGTCTGCGGCCCCATCGGCCTGCTCGACGAAGCCCGCGCCGTCTGGCAGCGCAGCGGACGACCGGCCTCCGGGCTGCGCTTCGAGACGTTCGGCAACACCGGGCGCTTCGCGGCCGAGCCCTTCGCCGTGCGCATCCCGCGCCTGAACACGGAGGTGCGGGTGCCGGCCGACCGGACCATGCTGGAGGCGCTGGAGGCGGCCGGCGTGGCGATGATCTCCGACTGCCGCCGCGGCGAATGCGGGCTGTGCGCCGTCGATATCGTGGAGACCGACGGCGAGGTCGATCACCGCGACGTCTTCTTCAGCGAACGGCAGAAAGCGGAGAGCCGGCGCATGTGCACCTGCGTCTCGCGGGTGGCGCACGGCGGCGTCACCATCGACACCGCGGACCGCTGACGGCTACCCTCAGCCCAGCAGCACCCCCAGTTCCCGCAGGCGCGCGATCTCCGCCGCCACCGCCCCGGCCAGCGCTTCGGTGCCCGGCGT
>JAEYOB010000475.1 GCA_023412175.1 Pseudomonadota bacterium
GGCACCATCAGCCCGAACGCCGCGTCGCCGCCGATCTGCATCAGCGCGGCGGGCAAGGTGCCTTCCTCCTTGAAGGCCTCGATGCCGAAGACGAAGGACAGCGCGATGACCAGACCGCCGGCCACCACGAAGGGCAGCATGAAGGACACGCCGGTCAGCAGATGCTTGTAGGGGCCGGCCTGCCCTTCCTTCTGCTGCGCCTTGGCTTGCGCCACGGCATCGGCATAGCCCGCCCCTCCCGCGGTCGGGGCCGGCAGCGCCAGGGCATCGGTAACCACGCGGTCGGCGTGCTTCAGCGCGTCGCCGACGGAGGTCTTCAGCACGCGCTTGCCGGCAAAGCGCTCGGTGGTCACGTGGGTGTCGGCGCCGATGATCACGGCGTCGGCTTCGGCAATCTCCTCCGGCGTCAGGGCGTTCTTGGCGCCGACGGAGCCCTGCGTCTCCACCTTGATCCTGTAGCCCCTAGCCTGCGCCGCCTGTTTGAGCGCCTCGGCGGCCATGAAGGTGTGGGCGATGCCGGTCGGGCACGCCGTGATGGCGACCAGCAGCCCCGACCCGCCGGACGCCGGAACGGCGGGCGGTGGAGTGGGTGCCGGGGCCGCTGCGGCCGGCGGTGCGACCGCCGGGACGAGGGCCAGCGCCTCGTCGAGAACATGCCCGGTCTCGCGGATCGCTCGGGCGGTCGAGGTGCGCAGGATCGGCTTGCCGGCGAAGCGGACCTCGTCCACCGCGATGTCGGCGGCCAGGATGACGGCGTCGGCCATGCCGATGGCCGTATCGCCGAGCGGCGCGCCGACCCCCTCGGCGCCCTGCGTCTCGATCTCGATGGCATGCCCTTTCAGCGCGGCGGTGCGGCGCAGCGCCTCGGCCGCCATGACGGTGTGGGCGATGCCCGTCGGGCACGCGGTCACAGCCACCAGTCTAGCCATGTCGATCCCCTCCCATGCGCGAGGAACCAGCGGGCCGCATCCGGTGCGGGCGCACACCGGCCCGTGGGGCTACAGCGCCTCCACCATCACCGCGTCCATCAGTTCGGCGATGCGTTCCGGCGGCGGCAACTCCGGACCGAGCCGGGCCAGAGTGCCCGCTGCGAAGGCGGTGCCGCGCCGGGCACACGCCTCCAGGCCGCAACCCTCAAGCCGAGCCGCCAGCGTGCCGGCGACCATGGCATCGCCGGCCCCGACGGTGCTGGCGACCTGCACCGGCGGCGGGACTGCCATGAGCGCACGCTCACCCTCGACGAACACCGCCCCCTCCGCCCCCAGCGACACCACGACCAGCGCGATACCAACCCCGGACAGCTCCCGCGCGGCCCGGACCACGTCGGCGCGGTCGCCCAGCGGCCGGCCGAGCAGTTCGGACAGTTCGTGCGCGTTGGGCTTCACCATGTCCGGCCGTGCGGCCACGGCGTGGCGCAGAGGCGGGCCGCTGGCGTCCACCGCGATGAACACGCCGTGCCGGCGCAGGCGCGGCAGCATCTCGGCGTACGCCGTTTCCGGCACGCCGGCCGGCACGCTGCCGGCCAACACGAAGGTGTCGTTGGCCGGAGCCAATCCGTCCAGGGCGGTCAGCAGGCCATGCCAGGATTCCGCCCGGATCTGAGGGCCGGGCAGATTGATGTCGGTGACGGATCCGCCCTCGCGATCGACCACCTTGACGTTGACCCGGCTGCTGCCGGGCACCCGGAGGCAACGGTCCTGGATGTGGCGGCGCCGGAACAGCGCCTCGAACACACTCGCGTTGTCCTCGCCCAGAAAGCCGGCGGCGGTCACCGGCACCGCTCCCCCCGACAGGAACGCGGCGACATTGATACCCTTCCCGCCGGCGGTGCGCGTCTCGGCCACCGCGCGGTTGACGGCACCGGCGGTGAAGCCCGGCACGTCCAGGGTCTGGTCCACCGCGGCGTTCAGCGTGACGGTGACGACGCCTTTCGCTGCCCTGATCATGCCGCACCTCCGGGAAAACGGTCGCGGACCAGCGCGCGCACCTCGGCCGCGTCGGCGCAGTCCAGCGCCTGCCGCGCGGTGCGCTCCGCCTCGGTGAGCGAGATGGCGCGCAGCCGCGCCTTGACCGAGGGCACGCTAGGGATGGCGACGCTCAACTCCGTCAGCCCCAGGCCGGCCAGCAGCACCGCCCCCGCCGGGTCGCCGGCGATGCCGCCGCACGCCCCCACCCAGATCCCGGCTGCCCGCGCCCCGGCCACCGTGCGCTCGATCATGCGCAGCACCGCCGGGTGCAGCCCATCGGCCTGCGGCGCCAGCACGGGGTGCAGGCGGTCCATGGCCAGCACGTACTGCGTCAGGTCGTTGGTGCCGATGGAGAAGAACGACACCTCGCGGGCAAGCCGGTCGGCGAGCATCACCGCCGAAGGCACCTCGATCATGATGCCGACCTCGACCGGGGCGACGCCGACCTCGCGCCGCACCTCCTCAGTGATGGCCTTGGCCTTCGCCAGCTCGGCGGGGGTGGCGATCATCGGGTACATGATCCGCACCGGCCCCTCGGCCGAAGCCCGCAGCATGGCGCGGAGCTGGGTGCGGAACAAATCCTCGCGCTCGAAGCACAGGCGGATGCCGCGCACGCCGAGGAAGGGGTTCTCCTCGGCCGGCAAGCGCAGGTAGGGCACATTCTTGTCGCCGCCGATGTCCAGCGTGCGCAGGATGATCGGCAGGCCGTTCATCGCCCGCACCATGGTGCGGTAGGCCTCCAGCTGCTCCTCCTCGTTCGGTGGGAACTCGCGTTGCAGGAAGAGGAACTCGGTGCGCATCAGGCCGACGCCTTCGGCCCCGGCATCCACCGCCTTCACCGCGGCAGCGGGGTCGGAAAGGTTGGCGGCCACCTCGACGCGCCGGCCATCGGTGGTGATCGCCGGCTTGTAACGGTCGAGGTGTTCGGCCTCGCGCCGGGCGCTGA
>JAEYOB010000564.1 GCA_023412175.1 Pseudomonadota bacterium
CCTGCCGGGGAGGGCCTTTTCATTGGGCGGCTTCAACGGGCGGCGCGCCTCAGGCCGCGCCCATCACCGCGATGGTGTGGCGGGCGATCATGCCTTCCTCGTCGGTGGGGATGACCCAGACGGGAATGCGGCTGCCGGCGCTGCTGATCCTGACCGCGTTGGCCTCGTTGGCGGCGGCGTCGATCTCGACGCCGAGCCAGCGGAGCTTCTCGGCCACCCGCGCCCGCACCGGGGCCGAGCGCTCGCCGATCCCGGCGGTGAAGACGATGGCGTCCAGCCCGCCCATGGAAGCGGCCAGCCCGCCGGTCTCCCTGGCGACGCTGTGGCAGAACAGCTCGACCGCCTCCTCGGCGTGCGGGTCGGAGGATTCGAGCAGCACCCGCATGTCGTTGGAAATCCCCGACACCCCCAGCAGGCCCGACCTGTTGTAGAGCAGCTTCTCCAACTCGTCCGTGCTCATGCCCTGGCGCATGAGGTAGATCAGCACGCCGGGATCCAGCCGGCCGGTGCGGGTGCCCATGGGCAGCCCGTCCACGGCGGTGAAGCCCATGGTGCTGTCGATGCTGCGGCCGGCCTTGATGGCGCACATGCTGGCGCCGCTGCCCAGGTGGCAGACGACGACATGCGCGCCGGCCAGTTCCGGGGCCACCTCCGGCAAGCGCCGGGCGATGTACTCATAGGACAGGCCGTGGAAGCCGTAGCGGCGGATGCCCTCCTCGGTCATCGCCCGCGGCAGCGCGAAGGTCTGCGACTGCCAGGGCTGGCCGCGGTGGAAGGCGGTGTCGAAGCACGCCACCTGCGGCAGCTCCGGGTGCGCCTCGGCCAGCGCGTGGATGGCCGCGAGGTTGTGCGGCTGGTGCAGCGGCGCCAGCGGCACCAGCGCCTCCAGCTCGGCGGTCACCGCCGGCGTCAGAAGCACCGGGTGCGAGTACTTCGACCCGCCGTGCACGACGCGGTGGCCGGCAGCGATCAGCCGGGCGCCGTCCAGGTGCTCCTCGACCCAGTCGAGCAGGAAGCCGAGGAGCGCCGTGCGGTCGCTCCTCTCCCCCGCGCCCCAGGTCTTGTCGGCGAGGACGCGCTTGGCGGTGTCCTTGGCCTCGAACTTCGGCTGGGTGCCGATGCCGGAGATCTGGCCGTTGATCGCCACCGCGACGTCGCCGCCGGAAACCTCCCGGAACACCGAGAACTTCAGGCTGGACGAGCCGGCGTTGATGACGAGGATGGCGTTGCCGGTGCTCATGGCCGCGCCCCCGCTCACTCGGCGGCCGGAACGGCGGCGCGGCGGCGGGCCGCGGCGACCAGCACGGCGACGGCGCAGCTCGCCAGACGGGTGCGCACGTTGTCGGCACGGCTGGTCAGGATGATCGGCACCCGCGCCCCCAGCACGATGCCGGCGGCGTCGGCGTTGGCCAGGAAGGAGAGCTGCTTGGCCAGCATGTTGCCGGCCTCCAGGTCGGGCACCAGCAGGATGTCCGGCTGCCCGGCCACCTCCGACTTGATGCCCTTGGTGCGCGCCGCCTCGATGGAGATGGCGTTGTCGAAGGCCAGCGGGCCGTCGAGCAGGCCGCCGGTGATCTGCCCGCGCTCGGCCATCTTGCACAGGGCGGCCGCTTCCAGCGTCGTCTCGATCTTCGGGTTGATGGTCTCCACCGCCGAGAGGATCGCCACCTTCGGCACGTCGACGCCCAGTACCTTGGCGAGGTCGATGGCGTTCTGGACGATGTGCATCTTGTCTTCGAGGGTGGGATAGATGTTGATCGCCGCGTCGGTGATCAGCAGCGCCCGCGGGTAGGTCGGCACGTTCATCACGAAGACGTGGCTCAGGCGGCGCCCGGTGCGCAGGCCGGTGTCCTTCTTCACCACCGCGCTCATCAGCTCGTCGGTGTGCAGCGAGCCCTTCATCACCGCCTCCACCTCGCCGGAGCGGGCGAGCGCGACGCCGGTCTCGGCGGCGGCGTGGCTGTGCTCGACGTCGACGAGGCGGCAGCGCGACAGGTCAATGCCGCAAGAGTCGGCGACCGAACGGATCTTCGCTTCGGGGCCGACCAGCACGGGGGCGATCAGCCCGGACTCGGCGGCCTCGGCGGCGCCCCTGAGCGAGCTTTCGTCGCACGGGTGCACGACGGCGGTCGGCACCGGCGGCAGCGCCTCGCACTTCTTCAGCAACTCGTCGTGCTTGTCATGGCGGATGACCTGCACCTGCGGCAGCTCGTGCGCCTCGCGGCGGACCTTGAGGGTCGGCGCGATCACCTCGGCGGTGCCGGTGACCACCTCCTTGCCGTCCTGGTTGAGGCAGACGCAGTCGAAGACGACGATCTGCTTGTCGCTGCGCTTCTCGCGGGCGGTGACAGTCGCGGTGATGACGTCGCCCACGCCGACCGGACGGCGGAAGCGCAGGTCCTGGCCGACGTAGATGGTGCCGGGGCCGGGCAGCAGCGTGCCGAGCACCGCCGAGATCAGCGAGCCCGACCACATGCCGTGGCCGATCACCTTGTGGAACAGGCTGTCGGCCGCGTACTCCTCGTCGAGGTGGGCGGGGTTGATGTCGCCCGACACGGTCGCGAACAGCTCGAAGTCGGACATCGTCAGACGACGCGACAGGCTGGCCGACTGGCCGATCTGGATCTCTTCGTAGGTGACGTTCTCGATCATGGCGGCGGCCCCGTTCTTGGCGACGTCGATCACGGTGTCCATACTAGCGTGCTCCTCAGGAAAGGCGCTTGGTTCCTGGTTGGTGCCTTGCGCGGCCGTCCGTTCATATCTCAACCCGATGAAACGGTCGTGACGGCCCGCCCCTTCCAACGATTGGTGCGTTGCGGTACGCACCGCCTCGTGGCCGGAACGGGCCCTTGCGATGCCCGACGAAGAAAACCAACATACGACACCAGCGTGCGGCCATAGCCGCCAAAAGCCGCCAATGTCGCGGTCGAGCGGGAAACATTTACTGTCTGCCTATATAGAAAGTCAAGTCACCCGCACCGAGCATAGCCTGAGCGGTAAAGTATTTACTTTCAATTAACCATTTTCATACTGACGCAGAACAGCATAGGCGGGAGCGCGCGACACAGCGGATTCTTGCGCACAGGAAGTGAAAATGGTTTTGCCGTTGCGCAGCAAAACCGTGACGCAGTGCAGCAATACCACCAATGCACAGCGGCCGGCCAACGGGAGCCGTGACGTACCCACGCGCTGCGACACAATGCAGCACGCAGAGCACAGCACGCGGGAATCTCACGCCGACGCGGAAACTGCTGTACGTGGCGCGATGTTGCGGCTGTCGCCGATGATCGGGACGGAAATCGCGAAGACCGTTCCGCGCCCGATCCTCGACCGCACCGTGACCTGATGGTTGAGGATCTGCGCCATGCGCCGCACGATGGACAACCCGAGGCCAAGCCCGCCGGTGTTGTCGCCGCTGTTGCTCTCGCAGCGGTAGAAGTCCTCGAAGATGCGCTGGAGTTGGTCGTCGGGAATACCCGGCCCGGTATCCCACACCTCGACGCACAGCGAGCCGCCGCGACGCCGGCAGCCCAGCAGGATCGAGCCCTCCTCGGTGTAGCGCAGCGCGTTGACCAGCAGGTTGCGCACCATGCGCTCCAGCAGCACGGGATCGGTGCGGACGACGGCGGAGGTGCCGACCATCCGGAACCCCAGCCCCTTGCCGGCGGCCTGGTCGGCCATCTCGGTCGCCAGCCGCTCGATCACCTCGTTGACGACGACCTCGCCGATGCGCGGCTTGACGTTGCCCGCCTCCAGCGCCGAGGTGTCGAGCAGCGCGTTCAGCAGCGCGTTGCCGGCGGCCAGCGCCTCGCCCAGCTTTCCGGCCACCTCGGCCTGCTTGGGGTCGTCGATGCGGGCCATCAGGATGTGGTGGAACAGGCTCATGGCCTGGAAGGGCTGGCGCAGATCGTGGCTGGCGGCGGCCAGGAAGCGGGTCTTCGCCTGGTTGGCGCGCTCCGCCTCGGCGTGCGCTTCCGCCAGGGCCTCCTTGATCTGGGTGCTTTCGGTTACGTCGATCTCGGCGCAGATGATGCCGCTGACCGCCCCGGTCTCGTCGCGCAGCGGCTCGACCACCAGATCGGCCACCAGCGTGCGGCCTCTGACGGTCATCCGCACCTCCTGGCGGGTCCCGACGCCGGTCTCCAGCACCGGGCGCTTGATGGCGTCGAGAACCGCGGCGTCCTCGGAGGAGAACAGGTCCGCGTGCGTCTTGCCGATGAAACGCTCCACGGGAATCGCGATCTGCGGGTTGTAGACCCAGACATACCGCATCGTGCGGTCCTGGCTGAACAGCGAGACCCGCGAATGGCGGAGCGCCAGCCGGAAGCGCTCCTCGCTGTCGCGCAGCATGCGGA
>JAEYOB010000579.1 GCA_023412175.1 Pseudomonadota bacterium
AAACCCTAGTGCGGCCCCGGGGGGGGGGGGGCGGGCGGCCCCCCCCCCACTGCCCCGCCGGGGCGGACGGATCATTCCGCAAGGATCGCGGCACGGCATCCCTTATCCGCCGCCGAAGCATGCCCCCCCCTGGGTCGCACAGGTTTCCATCCATCGGCGCGCTCCCGCCCGGTGTGGCTGCACCGCCGCCGACGCGCGCCCACACCACCTTCCACCGGAAAGTAAAGCTCGCGATGCACACGAGGCGCGACACGGGGGCACAAACCGCCTATTGTCACAGACGGCGTGCATCGCACACCGGTGGCGCGCCGGGGCATGAGGCAGGGCTGTTCCGTGCCGGCAATGCCGACCATCTGTTTGTTGAAGCCGACCTGTTAAGACAACGCCAAGGCACAGGGACCCACCATGCGCGATCAGCCGCTCTCCATCTCCGAAGCTGCCAAGTGGCTGGGATGCACCGCTGAAGAGATCAGCGGCTACGTGGCCGACGGCCGCCTGAAACCCTTCCAGGGCGCGGCGGACTCGGGGCAGGTGTCGCTGAATTCCGTGGTGGTCCTGGCGGAGAGCCTTCCCGCGGAGCGCGGCGTCTTCCGCGTGCGGGACATGCCGTCCTACGATTCGGCCCCGCCCCGTACGTCCTCGGGCGGCTATGGCGGCGGTCCCGGCGGCGGCTTCAACAAGCCCCGACCCGCGCCGATCGTCGAGCGCCGGCCGCTGCGCCCCCCGTCCCGCGGCGAGTAAGCCCGCCCCTTCAGGCGGCACGGCGAGCCCGGCCCTGGCCGGCGCCGACCCGCGGCTGGAACGTCACGACGAGAGCGGCGCGCTCCCAGGCGCGGCGGCGCACCGCCATCTGGCGGCGGCAGTCGGTCGAGCAATAGAGCGGCGCCGGCCCGCGCGTCGATTGACGCTGGAACGGGCGGCCGCAGCAGGCACAGAACAGACGCGGCACGTTTCCTCCGTAGGGCCAATGCCCCCAATCCGTTGGGGGCCGCTTTCTACCGGAAGGACGCGGGAACGCCCAGCCGTCCTTTGGAGTTAACGCGCGCGTCTTCCCGCCTATTCCCTTACGCCAGGGGCGACAGGGAGGCGGACCGCTGCCGACCCTGCGCGGGCGTCAGCGGCGGATCTGCGGCGTCGGCAGATCCTCTTCCAGGATCACCACGTGCAGGGCGTAGGACACCTCGTCGTCCTCCACGTCACGGTGGAGCGTGCCGACAAACTCACCGCCGATGGTCACCTCGGCCGACTGGCCGGCCTTCTGGGGCGCCTCGACGGCGATCTTGTCGTTGCCGAACGTCTTGCGCAGGTACATCTGCACGCGGGCGATCTCGGTGTCGGAAAATTTGGTGGCCTGTGTCGGCTTGCTCGGCGGCATGACGGTTCCGCGATGTTGTGGAGGTGGGGCGCGACAATAGTGCCTCGCGGCGATATGGGAAGACCCAACTGCACCGAACAGCCCCGCGCTTGCATTTTCTGCGAAACTTACTGGCCCCGCCTCCTGTTTGTGGTGCAGCCACAGCTTTGGAGGACAATCATGGATCGTGATCGCATCGAGGGTTCCGGCACCAAGATGAAGGGCGACGTCAAGGAAGCCGTCGGCCGCGCGACCGGCGACCAGAAGCTTCAGCAGGAAGGCGCCATGGACAAGGTCAAGGGAAAGATCCAGAACGCCATCGGCGGCATCAAGGATGCCCTGCGGGGCAACAAGTAAGTCAAAGTCGACGAAGGGCGGCCGATAGGTCGCCCTTTCCATTCAACCGCGCCGCTTCAGCTTGCCGGCGCGCCTTTCGGCCGTGTTAAAGAAAAGCCTTGCAGCGAAAGCGGTTGATGCGGCGCGCCCGGCGACGCATTCATTGGCCTGACTTGTTCCGCCCCGCGTTCCGAGCTGCAAGGTTGACATGCCGCAACTGCCCCGCCGAGTGACCCTCGCCATCACCGCCGTCCTCGCCCTGGTGAGCGGCTGGTTCATCTTCGCCGCCTGGAACGACTACGCGCTCAGGGCCGACCAGGACACCGCCACCTACACGGAGTTCGTCGACATGGCCGCGCGGGGCGACATCGCCTCGGTGACCTTTGGCAACAACACGGCACGCGCCACCGTCGCCGACGGCACGCAGTACCGCATCGTCGTGCCGGTGACCGACGACCTGCTGAACGAGCTGCGCGGGAGCAAGGTTGCCATCGCCTTCGACGACGGCCCGGACGGGCTGATGCCGCAGACCATGACGGTGCTGGACAAGCTGGCGCCGGTCATCATCGTCGGGCTGCTGATCGCCGGCCTGGCGCTGAGCGGCGGCCAGTTCTTCGGCATGGGCCGGGCCACCCGCCTGCGCCCCGACGACAGCCCGGTCCGTTTCGACGACGTGGCCGGCGTGGACGAGGCCAAGGAGGAGCTGCGCGAGACGGTGGAGTTCCTCAGGGACCCGCACCGCTTCGCCATGGCCGGCGCCCGCGTGCCCAAGGGGCTGCTGCTGGTCGGCCCGCCGGGCACCGGCAAGACCATGCTGGCCAAGGCCGCCGCCGGCGAGGCGGGCGTGCCGTTCTTCGCCGCCTCCGGCTCGGACTTCGTCGAGATGTTCGTCGGCCTGGGCGCGGCGCGCGTGCGCAACCTGTTCAAGCAGGCCCGCGCCAAGGCGCCCTGCATCCTGTTCATCGACGAGATCGACGCCCTGGCCGGCAAGCGCGGCGAGGCCAACTCCCCCTCCGAGCGCGAGCAGACGCTGAACCAGCTTCTGGTCGAGATGGACGGCGTGGTTGAGGGCGGCGACGTGGTGATCATCGCCGCTACCAACCGGGTCGAGATGCTGGACCCGGCGGTGCTGCGCCCCGGCCGCTTCGACCGCCACATCCACGTCAGCCCGCCCGACATGACCGGGCGCGAGGCGATCCTGTCCGTCCACACCGGCCGCTGCAAGCTGGCAACCGACGTCTGCCTGAAGACGGTGGCGCGCGGCACGCCCGGCTTCTCCGGCGCCGAGCTGGCGAACCTCGTCAACGAGGCGGCGCTGTCGGCGGCGCGGCAGGGCCGCGTCATCGTCCACATGAACGATTTCGAGGCCGCCAAGGACCGCGTGCTGATGGGCAACGAACGCCGCACGCTGGCGCTCTCCGACCACGAGCGCCGCCTGACCGCGGTGCACGAGGCCGGGCACGCCCTGGTCTCGGTCAAGATCCCCGAGGCCGACCCGATCCACAAGGCGACGGTGATCCCGCGCGGCCGGGCGCTGGGCATGGTGGTCCGGCTGCCGGAGGGCGACCGGGTGTCGATGTCGCGCGCCAAGCTGCAGGCCGACATCGCCGTCGCCATGGCCGGCCGCGCGGCGGAGGAGCTGGTGTTCGGCGCCGACGCGGTGACCACCGGCGCCGAGGCCGACTTCCGCGCCGCCACGGACATCGCGCGGCGGATGGTGAAGTCCTGGGGCATGAGCGAAACGGTGGGCTTCGTCGCCCACTCCGCCGAACCCGGCAACGCCACCTCCGAGCGTATGGCGTGGCTGATCGACGAGGAGGTCCGCCGCATCACCGACGAGGGCATGGAGCGCGCCCGGCGCCTGCTCACCGCCAACCGCGCGGCGCTGGACGGCATCTCGGCTGCGCTGCTGGAGCGCGAGACGCTGACCGGCACGGAGATCGCCGACATGGCCGCGCCGCGGCTGGAAACGGAGGCCGCTTAATTCCCCTCTCCCGCCCCGGGAGAGGG
>JAEYOB010000590.1 GCA_023412175.1 Pseudomonadota bacterium
CCCTCTCCCGGGACGGGAGAGGGAAAGGTTCCCACTCACCACTTCATCGGGCAGTCCTTGGCGTAGTCGTCGGCGTACTTCTCGAAGACCATCTTGCGCTTCAGCATGGCCGGCGCGCCGTCCGGCAGCTTGGCGGCTTCGACCAGATAGAAGTCGCTGACCGGGAAATGGTTGCTGTTGAACGCGAAGCTGCCGCGCACGCTCTCGAACTTCGCCTGCCGCAGCGCGTCGCGCAGCTTCGCCTTGTCCTTGACGCCGCCAGCCTGCTTCACCGCCGCGTCGATCAGGCGCGCCGCGTCGTAGGCCTGCGCCGCGAAGTAGGACGGCACGTAGCCGTACTTCTTGCGGAAATCCGCGACGAACGTCTTGTTGGCCGCGTTGTCCAGGTCCGGCGCCCAGATCGACGCGCTGAGCAGGCCGAGGCCCGCGTCCTCGGTGGCGGGCAGCGTCGTCTCGTCCACCGTGAAGGCGGAGAACAGCGGGATCCTGTCCTTCAATCCAGCCTGCGCATACTGCTTCACCAGGTTCACGCCCATGCCGCCGGGCATGAAGGTGTAGACGGCGTCGGGCTTGGCCGACTGGATCTTGGCGATCTCGGCGGAGAAGTCGAGCTGACCGAGCTTGGTGTAGACCTCGTCCACCACCTCGCCCTTGAAGTGGCGCTTGAAGCCGGTCAGGCCGTCCTTGCCGGCCTGGTAGTTCGGCGCCAGGAGGAAGACCTTCTTGACGCCGCTGTCCGACACGTACTTGCCGACCGCGCCGTGCGTCTGGTCGTTCTGCCAGGAGGTGTTGAAGAAGTTCTCCGAGCAGCGGTTGCCCGCCACCGGCGCCGGCCCGGCGTTGGCCGAGATCAGGAAGGCGTCGGACTCTACCACCGGCTTGTACACCGCCATCAGGATGTTGGAGTAGACGACGCCGGCGACGATGTTGACGTTGTCGCGCTTCAGCAGGCCCTCGACCTCCTGCACCGCCACGTCGGGCTTGAGCTGGTCGTCGACGACGGTGACCTTGGTCTCCAGGCCGCCCAGCTTGCCGCCGGCGTGCTCGACGCCCAGCATGAAGCCGTCGCGCAGGTGCTGCCCGGTCACCGCCTGCGGCCCGGTCAGCGTCGACATCAGCCCGATGCGCAGATCCTGCGCCCCCGCCGCCGGCGCCAGCAGCGCCGCCCCGGCCGCCAGGGCCGCCGCCAGTACAGTCCTCTTCATACTCACCCCCCTGTTGTTCCTCAGACGCCGAGATGCCGTTCCAGCCGCTCCCGTTCCGCCTCCAGTTCGGCGCTCGTTCCTTGCCAGACGATGCGCCCCTTCTCCAGCACATAGTGGCGGTCGGCGATGCGCTTGAGCGCTTTCAGATTCTTGTCGATGACCAGGATCGACTGCCCGGCCTGCTTGAGGTTCAGCAGCACCCGCCAGATCTCCCTGCGGATCAGCGGCGCCAGCCCCTCGGTCGCCTCGTCCAGCAGCAGCAGGCGCGGGTTGGTCATCAGCGCCCGGCCGATGGCCAGCATCTGCTGTTCGCCGCCCGACAGGCTGCTGCCCATCTGGTCCTGGCGCTCCTTGAGCCGCGGGAACAGCTCGAACACCCGGTCGAGCGTCCAGGCGCCGCGCCCGTCGGCGGTCGCCACCAGATTCTCGCGCACGGTGAGGTTCGGGAAGATCTGCCGCCCCTCGGGCACCAGCCCCAGGCCGGCCCTGGCCGCCTCGTGCGCCGGCCGGCCGGTCAGTTCGCGCCCGCGGAAGGCGACGCGCCCGGCCTTCGGCGCCAGCAGGCCCATGATGGCGTTGATCGTCGTGGTCTTGCCCATGCCGTTGCGGCCGAGGAGCGTCACCACCTCGCCCTGGCCGACGCGGAGATCCACGCCGAACAGCACCTGCCCGGCGCCGTAGGACGCCTGCAGGCCGGACACTTCCAGCATCGGCCCGGCCACTTCCATCGCTTCCACCTCCCGGCGCCGTTCGCCGGCGTTCGTCGTCAGGATAAGCCACGTCCGCGCCGGCTCAATGCTTTTCTACGGATTTGCTACGGATTCCAATCCGGTGCCACCATCCGCCGCCGGCCGCCGGCCCGGTCCCACAGCTTGCAGGTCACCGGCTTGTGCTTCTGGTCCAGGCCCTCGCAGTAGTTGGAGTATTCACACAACCGCACCTCGGCGCCGCGGCCCGCGCGCACCTTGCGGAACCAGTCCGGGTCGGCCAGCGATTGCCGCGCCATGCCGACAATGTCCGCCTCGCCGCGCACCAGGATCCCCTCCGCCTGTTCGAAGTTGTGGATGCCGCCGGTGACCACCACGGGCGTGCGGAACCCCGCCCCGCGCACCGCCGCGCGGATCCGCGCCGTCGGCGCCACGTTGCGGCCGAACGGGCCGGCCTCGTCGGAGATGTGTTGCGGCATGCATTCGTAGCCGGACGGGCCGGTGTAGGGGTAGGCGGCCTCCCCCACCCGCGGCTGAGCCGCGTCGTCGAACTTGCCGCCGCGCGAGGTGGACAGGAAGTCCATGCCGGCGCGGGCGAACTCCGTGGCGAAGCAGGCCGCGTCCTCGGCGGTGCCGCCGCCAGCGATGCACTCCTCGGCGAGGAAGCGGCAGCCCACCGCAAAATCCCGCCCGACCCGTTTGCGCACGCGGGCGTAGACCTCCAGCGGCAGGCGGACGCGGTTCCCGCGCGGGCCGCCGTAGCCGTCCGTCCGGTCGTTCCGCGCGGAAAGGAAGGACGCCATGGTGTAGGCGTGCGCGTAGTGCAGTTCCACCCCGTCGAAGCCCGCCGCGCGGGCGCGCGCCGCGGCGTCGGCGAACAGGTCGGGCAGCACCAGCGGCAGGTCGCGGATGTGCGGCAGGTGGGTGTCGGTGACCCGCTCGCGATAGCCCATGGACAGGCTCTCCCGCTCGCGGTCGTCGAGCGCGGCGTCGGCCTCCGCCGCCGGCAGGTCCAGCAGCCGTTGCCGCACCGCCTCGTCGTCGACGAGGCCGAGGGCGGCGCGATGGCGGTCGGTGATCGCCAGATGGCGGCCGAAGAACGCCTCGCGCGTCGGCCGGCGGCGGATCGCCAGAAAGTCGATGATCTGGATGAACAGCCGCGTCTCGCCGCCCGACGCCCGGCGCACCGTCTCCACCAGCCGCGACAGGCCGGGCAGGAAGCGGTCGTGGCCGATGCGCAGCAGCGGGC
>JAEYOB010000623.1 GCA_023412175.1 Pseudomonadota bacterium
CGGCGTTCCACCGCAACCAGGGGCCCGAGGCGCTGGACTACAAGGACGCCGCCGGGGTGCGCCTCGGCGCGCGCTGGACGCCCGTGGGCGCGGCAGGGCTGTACGTGCCGGGCGGCACGGCGGCGTATCCGTCCTCGGTGCTGATGAACGCCATGCCGGCCAAGGTGGCGGGCGTCGAGCGCATCGCCATGGTGGTGCCGACGCCGGACGGCAGGCTGAACCCGCTGGTGCTGGCCGCCGCGCGCCGCGCCGGCGTCACCGAGATCTACCGGGTGGGCGGCGCCCAGGCGGTGGGGGCCCTGGCCTACGGCACGGCGACCATCGCTCCGGTGGACAAGATCGTCGGCCCCGGCAATGCCTTCGTGGCGGCGGCCAAGCGGCAGGTCTACGGGGTGGTCGGCATCGATTCCATTGCCGGCCCGTCGGAGATCCTGGTGGTCGCCGACAAGCGCAACGACCCGGCCTGGATCGCCATGGACCTGCTGTCCCAGGCGGAGCACGACACGTCGGCGCAGTCGATCCTCATCACCGACGACGCGGACTTCGCCGATGCGGTGTGCCGCGCGGTGGACAGGCACCTCGAAACCCTGCCGCGCACCGCCATTGCCGGCGAGAGCTGGCGCGAGCACGGCGCGGTGATCCTGGTGCGCGACCTGATGGCCGACGCCCCGGCGCTGGTGGACCGGCTGGCGCCGGAGCACCTCGAACTGGCGGTGGATGACCCGGACGCGCTGGCTTTGAGGATCCGGAACGCCGGAGCCATCTTCCTCGGCCGCCACACGCCGGAGGCCATCGGCGACTACGTCGCCGGCCCCAACCACGTGCTGCCGACGTCGCGCACCGCACGCTTCTCCTCGGGCCTCAACGTGCTCGACTTCATGAAGCGGACGACCTTCGTCGGCGGCGACCCTGCCAGCCTGCAGGCCATCGGGCCGGCGGCGGGGACGCTGGCCCGCGCCGAGGGGCTGGACGCCCACGCGCTGTCGGTGGCCCTGCGTTTACCGGGGGGTGGCGCGTGAACGCGCGGACGGCCCGCCGCATCGTCCATGTGACGCTGGACGAACAGACCGTCATCCGGCGCAAGCCGGAGGTCGAGCACGAGCGTGCCGTCGCCATCTTCGACCTGCTGGAGGAGAACGAGTTCTGCCCGTGCGACCATGTGGACGACGGGCCGTACCACCTGCACCTGTCCATCGAGGACAACCGGCTGATCTTCGACATCCGGCGCGAGAGCGATGAGCCGCTCTCCAAGGTGACGCTGCCGCTGACGACGTTCCGCACCATCGTCAAGGACTACTTCCTGATCTGCGAGAGCTACTACAACGCCATCAAGCGTTCGACGCCGTCGCAGATCGAGGCCATCGACATGGGGCGGCGCGGCCTGCACAACGAGGGCTCGGAGCTGCTGCGCGAACGGCTGGCCGGCAAGGTCGAAATGGACCTTCAGACCGCGCGCCGGCTGTTCACGCTCATCTGCGTCCTCCATATTCGCGGCTGAGCCGGCGGTTCGCGGCATGGCGTCGCTCATCCAGCCCCTTCCGGTCTCCAGCGTCCTGTTCGCCTGCACCTACAACATGATCCGCTCGCCCATGGCGGCCGGCATGCTGCGCCATTTCCACGGTCATCGCCTGTTCGTCGACTCGGTGGGGGTGCGCGAATCGGATGGGGTGGACCCTTTCGCCGTCGCGGCGATGGAGGAGATGGGAATCGACATCGCCCGCCACGTCCCGAAGACCTTCGAGGAGTTGGAGGACACCTCCTTCGACCTGATCATCTCGCTGTCGCCGGAGGCGCACCACCGGGCCATCGAACTGACCCGCACCATGGCCTGCGACGTAGAGTTCTGGAACACCTTCGACCCGACCCTGGTGGACGGCAACCGCGAGGCGATGATGGAGGCCTACCGCAAGGTGCGCGACGGCCTGCTCGACCGGGTGAAGGAGCGTTTCCCCACGCAGCGCGGGCCGACGGTGTAGCTGGCGCAGGGAGAGGCGCGCCGGCACCCCGCGTGACAACGCTGGGGCAGGGCGGCGCCGGTCTCCTGCGACATCAGGACATTGTTAACCGGCCATGCTATCTATGGGGGTGGTTCCATCGAGCAGGCGGTGCCGGTTGTCCGGCGCCGGAGAGGCATGAAGGTCGTGCAGTCCACCATTGCCCCGATTCCCGAGCGCAAGCCGGAGCCGCCAGCCGGCAGCGGCACGGCGGCGGGCGGATTCCAGGCTGCGCTGGCCGATATCGGCAAGGGAGCGCAGAAGGCGCCGGTGCTGCCCGGCCGCAAGCCCGCGGTGCCGCCCCTGTTCGAAGCCACCGACGCCGGCCGCATCACGCAGGCGAGTCGGCAGGTCGCCGGCCTGTCCGGGCACAGCTTCTCCGCCATCCTCGCCCAGGCGACGCAGGAAAGCGGGCTCAACCCTGCCGCCAAGAACAGAAGCAGTTCGGCCGCTGGCCCGTTCCAGTTCCTTGAGCGCACCTGGCTGGACCTGTTCCGCCGGCATGGTTCGGCTTACGGCCTGGGCGACCTCGCCCGTCAGGTCGAGAGCCGCAACGGTATTCCGGTCGTCAAGAATGCAGCGGTGCGCAAGCAGATCCTCGACCTCCGCCACGATGTGGACGTTTCCGCCGGAATGGCCGGCCGTTATCTGTCCGAAGGACGCACCCGTCTGGAGAAGCGCCTGCAGCGCCCGGTCACTGAGGCCGAGAGCCGAATCGCGTACGTCATGGGCGTCGGCGGCGCCGGCAAGCTGATCAGGGCGGCGGAGCCGACGCCGGGCGCTTTGGCGGCGCAGTTGCTGCCGCAGGCCGCCAGGGCCAACCAGAACCTCTTTCACGATCGCGCCAGCGGCCGAGCGCTGAGCGCCCGCGAAACGGTGGCGCGCCTCACCGACCGCATGGAAAGCCAGCAACGCGAGATGTTTGCGGCCATCGCCAAGGCCGATGAGCAGCCCGTACGCCTCGACGGCAGCGCGTCCTCTCCCCTGGGGTCTTTCCGTACGACCGACGCGGGGGACGAAGCCTATGAAACTTCGTTGGCTTGACCCGCGCTTGCGGGTAAAATATCACTCTGCCCTCACTTCAAGCAGCACGGGCGGTAATCCCCCTTGACCCGGAGGCGGGGGAGGGTCAGTTATTGCCGCAAAACCAGAGTGGACTAAAGGGCATATGGCCAAGGAAGATCTGATCGAGTTCTCCGGCACGGTGGTCGAACTGCTGCCGAACGCGATGTTCCGGGTGAAGCTGGACAACGACCACGAGGTGCTGGCGCACACCTCGGGCAAGATGCGCAAGAACCGCATCCGTGTTCTGGCGGGCGACCGCGTGAACGTGGAAATGACGCCGTATGATCTGACCAAGGGTCGGATCACCTTCCGTTTCAAGTAAGCCTTCGGGCTCACGGGTTTCCGGAATGCAGGTGCAGCGCCCGGCGCAACGGCTTGTCCTGGCGTCGGCTTCGCCGCGCCGGCTCGACCTGTTGCGCCAGATCGGCCTCGTCCCCGATGCGGTGGACCCGGCCGATATCGACGAATCGGCGCTGCCGCGCGAATTGCCGCCGCAGCACGCCGCCCGGCTGGCGCTCGCCAAGGCCGAAGCGGTGGCCGCGCGCCATCCCGGCGCCTTCGTGCTGGCCGCCGACACGGTGGTGGCGTGCGGGCGCCGTATCCTTCCCAAGGCCGAAACCGAGTCGCAGGCGCGCGCCTGCCTGGACCTGCTGAGCGGGCGGCGCCACCGCGTGCTGGGCGGCGTCGTGCTGCTTGCGCCGGGCTCGACCCGGCCGGTGGAGCGGCTGGTGCGCACCGACGTGACCTTCAAGCCGCTGTCGCATGAGGAGACCGAGTCGTACGTCGCTGCGGGCGAATGGCACGGCAAGGCCGGCGGCTACGCCATCCAGGGCCGGGCCGCGGCGTTTGTGCGATGGATCGGCGGCTCCTACTCCAACGTTGTCGGTCTGCCGTTGTTCGAGGTGGCCGGGATGTTGCGCGGCGCCGGTTTTCCGCTTCCATGAGCGTATTTGGATGAGCGCGCCGGAGGTGCTGGTCGACCGCTCGGGACCGCTGACGCGGGCGGCGGTGCTGAGCGGCGGCCGTCTCACCGATCTCTACATCGACAATCCCGAGCGGCCATCGCTGCTCGGCAGCATCTTCCTCGGTCGGGTGGAACGCATCGTCACCGGTCTGGATGCCGCCTTCATCGACCTCGGCACCGGCAAACCCGGCCTGCTGGGGGTGGCCGACGCGCGCGGCCCCAAGGGGCGGGTCGAACGGATCGGTACGCTGCTGCGCACCGGCCAGTCGGTGCTGGTGCAGGTGAAGGCCGATGCGATCGGCGGCAAGGGGCCGACGCTGACCATGGACGTCACGCTGCCCGGCCGCTTCCTGGTGCACGCACCGCTGGCCCGCGGCATTGCCGTGTCGAAGCGGCTGGCGCAGGGGCCGGCACGCGCCGAGCTGATCAAGCGCCTTGAAGCGGTGGTGGTGGGGGAGGGCTGGATCGCCCGCTCCGGTGCCGCCACCGCGCCACCCGATCTGTTGGCCGAAGAGGCCGAGGCATTGGTTCTCGCCTGGCGGGCGGTGCAGCAGGCCATCGGGTCAGCGCCCGCCTTGTTGCGCCACGGCCCGGACGCGCCGCAGCGTGCGCTGATCGAACACGGCACCGCGGCGCGTGTCGTTGCCGAGGGCAAGGACCTTGCGGCGGCCCTGTCCGGATGGTGCGAGGAGTTCGCCCCGGACCTCGCCGGCCGTCTCGAAACGCACACCGGTACGCCCGGCCTGTTCGAGATGTTTGACCTGGATTCGGAGATCGACACGCTGCTCGGCCCGCGGGTGCCGCTGTCGGCTGGCGGTTCGCTGGTGATCGAGCGGACCGAGGCGCTGACCGTGGTGGACGTGAACGCGGGCGAGCGCGGCAACGCGCTGGACGTGAACCTGGAGGCGGCGCGCGAGATCGCCCGGCAACTGCGGCTGCGCAACGTCGGCGGCATTGTTGTGGTGGATTTCGTCAACATGAAGGGCCGCGGCGATGCGGAGCGGCTGCTGGGCGCATTGTCGGCGGCGGTGGCCGGCGATCCGGCGCAGACCCAGGTCTATGGCCTGTCCAAGCTGGGCTTGGTGGAGATGACGCGGGCGCGGCGGGGCACGGCGCTGGCCGACCTGCTGGTATCCGAATCAGAAGGAGGAACTGTATGACCGAACACGCGTCCGGGGCCGGAAAGTGTCCGATTTGTGGAAAGCCGGCGGAGGCAGCCTACCGGCCGTTTTGCTCAAAACGCTGCGCCGATGTGGACCTGTCGCGCTGGCTGGGCGGTGTCTACCGGGTGGAAACCAACGAGAGCCCCGACGATCCGAAAAAAGATGAGGAGTGAGCAAAAAACATGGCGTTAAGGGCTGGACAGCCCCGGCGAATTTGCCTATAAGCGCCCCACCCCGGCGGGCCGCGGAGCACCATCTCCGAAACAACGGCAGCCAAGGCGCCCAGGTAGCTCAGCTGGTAGAGCAGGGGACTGAAAATACCCGTGTCGGCGGTTCGATTCCGTCCCTGGGCACCATTCCTTTTCAAGCACTTAGATCACTCTCTGGAATAGACCTAAAAACTGGTTTTACACCGGTTTACAGTTGGGCGTTCCGCGGGCGTTCTCTGGCCGCTTTGCTCGCGCCACCGGTCATAGAGGTGCCGCCATACCTTTCCGTTCTTAACCTGCTCGATCAGTGATCGCGAGACCCCGTACCGGGCAGCCAGCGTCCGTTGCGAATCGGTGCTCTCCAGGATCTCCTGCACCTGAGCCTCGGTCAGCTTCGATTGCCCGTGTTCTTCTCCGCGCTTCGGTGTAGGTGGCATCGGCGCAACCTTCACCTTCTGAGGTGCGGGGCTCGGAGTGCGGCTGATGGCCAGCACCTGTGCGCTCGGCAGGATCTCTACCTCCTCCAGCCGACCGATGGCAGTTGCAGCTCGGCGCCGACGGTTGGCACGGCGGGTGTAATGCTCCGTGGTACGGAGGTGCTTGTGTCCCAGCACCGCCTGAATATCGACCGTGTCGCAACCGGCCTCGTGCAGGAAGTTGGCTGCGGTGTGCCGGAGACCGTGGAAGGTGAGGCCCGGCTCAACCCATTCTTCCTCGACCAATTCGCGAATCACCTTGAAGAACCGGGACCGGAACCCTGACACGGTGAAGGGATGGCCACGCGCCCCCACCACGATGGTAGCTCCGCGTGCCTGGGCACCGAAGCCGCGTCGGCGGCGCTCAGCATCGAGGATGGTGCGCAGATCCTTGTGCGCCGGTACCCAGATGGGTTCACCGGTCTTGAGCTGGCGGGTCTGGATGGCGGTGCCGTCGTAGCCGGCGAAGGGGGTCACGACAACATCCTCCTCGCGCATACCTATGTAACCGCCGAGTGCCACAGCGGTGGCGAGCTCCTCCGGCATCGCCATCATGACAATACGGAACTCTCCCAAGGTCCAGGGGCGGTTGGCTTCGGCTTCGTCGCGACCTTTCTTGATCTTCGGCACCTTCTCGGCCGGATTGAGAGTCGTGATCCCGCGGGGTTTGCCCCAGTTGTAGATCAGTGACAGCACCTGCACCACGTAGTTGGCGAAGCGCCGCTTGTGCTTCTTGAATGCCTTGTCCCGCAAGTCGATCACGCACGGCCCGTCAATCAGTGCCAGCGGCATGCCGTCGAGCTTTTGCAGGTAGTCAAAGACGTCTTGGTAGTCGGCTTTGGACGCCGGAGCGAGCCTGGACCACTCCACCGATTCGCGGTACTTCCGGATCAGCGCACCCAATGTGCCGGCCGAGGGCGCATCATCGGCCTCGTCCAACTTCTTGTTCACGCGCTCCAATTCAGCCACGAACGCGGCTGTGCCGTAGGGCGCTCTGAGCCGCGTTTTCGTCGGGCGGTGGTAGTAGTACGTCTTGCCCTTCGAGCGAACGCAGTGGACGTTCTTAAGGTCCATCTTCATCGTCCAGCCTCTCCAGCCAAGCCTTGGCATTGGTGAGGCTTCCAGATTGATCGTTTGCGGCGAGCGCGTCTACAACCCTGTCGAGAGCCGACCGGTCGTAGAGCACGCGTCCCCCAACGCGGATTGGGCGGACGCCCAGCAGCTTCAACGAGCCTACCGACAAGCTGACGTAGGCTGCCGCTGTTTCCCGATCCATTAACCGGGGCCAGTCGGGAAGGCATGCTATATCGAGCTTGGCGGGCATCAAGGCTACTCGACGCGGATAGCCACAGGCTCTGCGTTGGCGCGCTTCAACAGCCCGTCGGCAAGGCAGGGCTGACCCGGCCGGCACCAGCAGGCGAGGTTCTTGCCGCAGAATTTGGCGATGGCAGGGAGGATGCTGCTGCCTACATCGACCGCACCCGGCGCGGAGGACTGCTCCTGTAGAGACGCGGGGAGGCTTGGTAAGGGGGCATTCTTCCTCATGGCGGCTACTCCGCTGCGATCTGTTTGGAGGTGTCGACGGCGAGCGCAATGGTGACCGGCTGCACCCAAATCGGGTCGCTGGAGAGCATGAAGCTCTCGCCCGACCAGGCGAGCAGCAGCGTCCGGCCGATGACGCCGGCCATCGCCTCGGCGGCGTCGGGCGGCACCATGTTCCCGATGTGCTCGCGCCATAGGGAATCGCTGGAGCCGGCCAGCATCAGGGACGGGCTATCAAAGTCCACAGGCTTTGCAGGGCGGCCAGCTCCAGCGTGGTGAAGGGGCGGTGCCACGTGCCATCAAGCGCGCGGATCACCGCGACGAGCTGGGTGTTGGGCTCAGGCAGGCTGTTGAGCGGTTCACCCTCGGCTTCACGCGGATCGGCGACGGACCAGGAGCCATTGTCGTGCAGGGCTGAGCCGGTGACGGCACCGCTGGTCTCGGCCCACCCCGTTACGCCGTAATGGCCCCCACCTACAAAGGAGTTGCGCCCATCCTTGAATGCGGCGGGTCGAGGGTCGGCGACGGACATGGCGCCAGAGGTGAAGCCGTGGCTGGACGAAGCGCTGCCTGTGATGGTCGTGGCCGGCTGGTCGTATGGGATCACCCGAAGCTTGCTCGTGTGGGCGTTGGCGCTCCACTGGCACCGCGGATCCGCGACGCAGCCAGCACCGCCGGCGGGATGGTTTGCCCCGGTGATGGTGCCGGCTTGTTCGCCCCATTGGACGATGCGGTAGACGTTGTGGTGGGTGCTGGCGCCGAAGCCGGGTCGCAGATCCGCGACGGAGTGCGGCCCTTGGCCGGGGGACTTCACGTTGATGACCGCGCCGGTTGGTTCCTCCCAGCGGCGCACGCCGTACTGACCGTACTGGTCGGCACCTTCCGGGTGCCTGGGGTCGGCAACGCTGAAGGAACCCGTCATTGGCTGGGCGTTGCCTGTCACCGTGCCAGACTTCTCGTCCCAGGCGGTCACGCCCAGGATGCCGTTGTGCCGGGCGGCGAATTCACGCGGGTCAGTGACCTGCCCCCGCGTGGGACACCAGAGACTATGTTAGCCAAACACCGCCCGACGGCTCCTGTCCAGTCCGGCGGAGCGTAGCGGAG
>JAEYOB010000659.1 GCA_023412175.1 Pseudomonadota bacterium
GTCGCCGGCAGCGCGGCAGGCCGCGCCGAGATTGCTGCGGACGGCGGCGCGGTGGGGCGCCATGGCCATGGCGCAACGGAGGACCTGAACCGCTTCCTCCGCTCGCCCGAGCTTCAACGCCAGCAAACCGCGGTAATGCGGTACATCGGCGTGATTGGCGCCGCGCGGTGCTTGGCGGCACCGCGCTTCCGCTTCATCGAGCCGGTTGGATTGCAGAAGCGCACGAACCTCGGCGAGCCAAGCTTCAGTCCTGCCAAGCTGCACGGCAGCGTTCCCACATATCGACGTAGGCGTTCTCCATAGCACGCGCAAAGCCAACCGCGTCGCACAGCTCCGAGGCGGCCATGCGCTGACGGAGGCCGGCCCGCACCATGCGCAACCGGTCGAGATCGTTGGCAGCCCGGACGGCGGCTGCGACGAAGTCTTCGTCTGTTTCAGCAGCGAACTCCGGATAACCCACCGCGTTCATCAGGCTGACGCCATAACGTGACGCTGTCCGCCAGCCGGCGCGGGTCAGCACCGGTACACCCATCCAGAGCGATTCACAGGTTGTGGTCATGCCGCCGTACGGGTAGGTGTCGAGCCCGATGTCCACCTTGCGGTAGACTTCGAGATGCTCCGCCTTTGCGGCGGTGCCGCTCGTGAACTCAACACGCGACAAGTCCATCCCAGCCTTTTGGAAGAGTTGGACCAAGTGCTGATGGGCCTCCTCGTCCGCGATGTAGCGGGATTTAAGCAAGAGGCGTGCGTTTGGAACCGCAGCCAACACCCGAGCCCACAACTCCGCCGTCTTCTCTGACAGTTTGGCAAAATTATTGAACGAGCCGAATGTAATATAGCCGTTCTCGTCGGAAGGCAGCGGGCCGACGGGTGGCGCTTCCTCCGGCGGATGGAAGCAGTGGGACAGGCGGTCGAGGGTATAAACGTTTTCGGAAAACAGTTCCTGTCCATCCGGCGGTGTCAGCCAGCGATCGGAAATCCGGTAGTCCATGGTGTCGAGACCGGTGGTGGTGGCATAGCCGAGCCATGAGACCTGCACCGGTGCGGGTTTGCGGGCAAAGGCCAGCAGTGAATGCCGCGCGGTATGGCCCGCAAGGTCGACAAGCACATCAAGTCTGTCCTTGTGGATCATTGCTGCAACATCGTCGGGCGAACAATCCACAAGATCGCGCCAATGGTCGCTGCGTGCCTTGAAAGTATCCGTGACCTTATCCGAGCAATCGGCGTTGGAGTAAGAAAATCCTTCAAAGCGTGTGCGGTCGTGATGATCGAACAGAGATTGCAGATACCATGCACAGGAATGGCTGCGAAGATCCGGGGAGACGTAGCCAACGCGCAGCTTTCGTCCGGCTAAAGGTTCGGGGCGGTGGAGAGGCAGCCGTTTGGCCTTTGCCGCGTAGCGGGTGTTCCACTCGCGGTGGCTTTCATAGAGATTCCGCGGAGTGCAATCGTCGAGATACTGCATAAAGAAGAGCGCGTTGCTGCCGGCCTTGTTGTTGCCGTTCTCCAACTCTTCCGTCCGGCGAAAGGCCGCAAGTGCCTCACGCGACATGCCGCCGCCACCCAAAGCGACACCGAGGTTCATATAAAGAGGGCTGTGCTTGCTGTTGACTTCCAACCCGTCCCGCGACACGCGGGCCGCGGCGGCGCGGTTGCCGTGCCGCATGAAAACCGAGCCCAGATTGACGTAGGAGGCCATGAACTTACGGTCGGTGGCGATCGCTTGCCGGTAAGCCTGGATCGACTCTCTCCACTTCGTCATCTCGTACAGCACGTTCGCCAAGCCGTACCAAGCTCCTGCATGCGTCGGCATAGCCTTGGAGAAGGCTTCGAAAACACGATACGCTTCGGCGTGCCGCTTCAGCTTCCAGAGAGACCAGCCGTAACCAAGATAGTCTTTAGCCTCGAACTTGAACCGGCCTTCGATCTGCGAGAAGTAGCGGACCGCACCCTCATGGTCTTTTGCGTAATACTGGGTCTGAGCAAGGTTGCGCATGACCTGGGGGTGATTGGGAGCCAGTTCCAACGCCCGGTTCAGATGCTCGCGGGCTTCGTCGAAACGGTGCGCCTCGCGCAGGGCGACGCCGTAGGCGTTCAAGGTAGTGAAGTCGCGCGGGGCGAGCGCGAGGGCGAGGCGCAACAGCACCAGCGCTTCCTGCGTCGCGTTTGACAGCGATGCGATGGACCCGAGCAGGGAGAGCGCTTCCGGAACTTTCTGGCCGGCGGCCAGCGCTGCGCGGCAAGAGGCTGCGGATTCGGCGTAGCGGCCTTCGATGAACAGGGATTTGGCCTGTTTGACGAGGTCCGGTGCTTCGGCAGGTGTCGGGTGGGGCATCGCGCTCAACACGGGGGCTCTTGCTAAGTCCTGAAAGAGAAAGAGGCGGGCCGAAGCCCGCCTCTCACTGTAACGCCCGATCAGAGCATCGTCATCAGACGATGATGAAATCGGTCGCCGCGATGGACGTAACGCCGTCCAGGGTGGCGAAGGCCGCCGGGGCCGCATTCGTACCACCGCTGACGCCGATGCTGTCCACGTCGTAGAACAGGATCAGGTTGTTGGTGCCCTGCACGCCGATGATGTGAGCAGCGGAAGCCGAACCCGTGAAGGTCGCGCCCGTGCCACCGGCATCGGCACGAACCAGAACAACGTCAGCCGCCGCCACCGTGGCCACATTGTTCAAGGAGGTGAACACCGTCTTGTCGAGGGCGATGCGATCACCAGCCGCGAAGTCGGTGATGCGATCCGCGTCGCCATCAGTAATGCTGCTGAAGACGAAGACGTCGTTGCCGGCACCACCGGTCAGCGTGTCAGCTCCCGCACCACCGTAGATGGTGTCCGCGCCCTCGCCGCCGGAGATCAGGTCATTGTCCGCAGCACCGTAGAGGACGTCGTCGCCAGCGCCCCCGTTGATCGTGTCGGCACCGGCGCCACCGGAGATCAGATCATTGCCCAGATCGCCGAACAGGACAGTGTTGGTGCCTTCGGTCCCGTAGATGGTGTCGTTGCCGTCGCCGCCATACAGGGTATCGGCACCAGCGCCGCCGGAGATCAGGTCGTTACCGGCGTTGCCATAGATCAGGTCGTTGTCAGCGTCGCCACCGAGGGTATCGGCACCTTCGCCGCCGAAGATAACGTCGTTACCGGCACCACCAGCGATAGCATCATTGCCGGCGTCACCGGAGATCCGGTCATTCTCGGCGCCGCCGGAGATGCTGTCGTTGCCCTGGCCACCGAAGATGGTGTCGGCACCGGCGCCGCCGGTGATCTGATCATTGCCGGCGTTGCCGTACAGCAGGTTGGTGCCGTCAGCATCGGAGATCAGGTCATTGCCGTCGCCGCCGTAGACGGTGTCGGCATTGGTGCCGGTAGCAATAAAGTCGTGGCCGCGATCACCAAAGACTAGGTCTGCACCGCTGCCGCCGTAGATGGTGTCGTTGCCCTGACCACCGAAGATGGTGTCTGCGTCGGCGCCGCCGGTGATGATGTCGTTGCCGGCGTTGCCGTACAGCAGATTGTCGCCGCCGACGTCGTTGAGCAGGTCGTTTCCGTCGCCGCCGTAGACGGTGTCGGCATAGGTGCCGGTGTTGATCAGGTCGGCACCGCGATCACCGAAGATCAGGCCAGCGCCCAGGATGGCGGAGATGCTGTCGTTGCCCTGGCCACCGAAGATGGTGTCGGAGCCCGCACCAGCGGTGATCATGTCGTTGCCGGCGTTGCCGTACAGCACGTCGTTGCCGGCGCCGCCGTTGAGCTCGTCGTTGCCGGCGTTGCCGTGGATGGTATCAGCGCCATCGTTGCCGTTGATGGTCTCGTTGCCCAGATTGCCGAAAATCAGCTCATCGCTCGAGGAGCCGTTGTACGACTCGTTAATCGAAAGCGTGATAGCCATAAGTTACCCCTCTGAAACAATCAAACCGGTTTGGTTTGCGGATGGAGCAGGACAGCGCCGCAAGGCAACGAGCCCGAACCTGACCGTCTCGCATGGGGCTACTCTCTACCTACCGCTTAAGGGAAAGGCAAGTGGCTTTGCGCCTTGAAACGTGTGAGCGTGTTCAGAATGCCTCGCTTCGAGGTAAAAAAGGCACAGTCAAGCGAGCCGGCACAGTCGTTCCGGTCCGCCGGACCGTGCCGTACCCCTTATTGGGCGGATACTTGAGGAGGAAACGCTCCGGAGAACGAGATATGTGGAACCGGGCCACCCGACTCGTGCAAACAAGACAGTCGCGCTCAGGTCCGGCTTGCTATATGAAATGCTGGCGGCCGGCCCTGTAATTGTTTGTTGGCGCAGCGCTCCCGCGAGTAGATATCAACATTGACCTTCGTGAACACAATGACCGAATCGGAAATCGCTTCAGAGAATTTCATCAAGGCAAATAAATTTTTTGGCCAAGGAAAGTTTGACGAAGCAAAATCCTGCTATATGGAGGTTGTCCGTCTCGCGCCGTTTATACCGGAGGCGCAGAACAATCTGGCCGTGTGCCTCAAGCGTCTGGGACTTCTCAAAGCGGCGGTGGCTGGCTTTCGGCGCTGTATCGCGCTGGCACCGGAACGGGCCGAGTTTCACGCCTCGCTCGCTTGGCTGCTGCGGGATATGGGACGCTACGATGAGGCGGCGAGCGCTCTGATGCGCGCGGCGGCCATCCGGGTGGACGATGCCGACTTGTATTTCTCAGCCGGCCTTCTGCTCAAGCGGGTCGATCGCGTGGAAGAGGCGGCGGAAGCCTTCGGCCGGGCGATGGCGCTGCGGCCGGATCTCGTCTCCGCCGAACTTGGGCACTGCATGGCGCAGCTTAAGACCGTATACCGTACGCCGGGGGAGATCGGCAAATCGCGCGAACATTACGGACGCGCCTTGTTGACTCTCGTAAAGGGTGTACGGTTGGGCGACTCGGATACGGCGTCGCGTGCAGCAGCGGCGGTCGGCGCCTTCCAGCCTTACTACCTCGCTTATCAGGAGCAGCCGGACCGTGAGTTGCAGGAATGCTACGGGCGGTTCATCTGCGAAGCCATGACGCGCCGCTACCCGCAATGGTCCGAGCGGCCTCCGGTGCCGCCGCGGGAAGCGGACGGCCGCATCCGCGTCGGCATCGTCTCGGGATTCTTCCGGTGGCACACAATCTGGAAGCTCTTCATCCGCGGCTGGGCAAAGGGACTCGACCGGCGCCGCCTCGTCCTGCATGGCTATCCGACGGAGGGCAGCGGCAGGGCGATTCCTGAACCGATTCGCGCGGGCTTCGACCGGTTCCTCGACTATCCCGGCGACTTCGAAGCCATGGCGTCGGCCATCGCCGCCGACCGTCTGCACGTCATTCTGTATCCCGAGATCGGCATGGACCCGCAGACCCTCCGCCTCGCGACCTTGCGCCTGGCGCCGGTCCAGTGCGTGTCCTGGGGGCACCCGGATACCACCGGCATGCCGACCATCGACCATTTCCTGGGCAGCGACCTGATGGAGCCGCCAGGGGCGGAGCAGCACTATTCGGAAGCCCTGGTCCGCCTGCCGGGACTGGGCATCCATTACCCGCCGCTGACCGGAACGGTCGAGGCGGTCGATCTGGCGAAGCACGGCGTGGCGCCGGACGACGTGGTGTACCTGTGCTGCCAGTTCGTCTCCAAGTACCTGCCCCAGTACGATGGCGTGTTCGCGCGCATCGCCCGAGCCGTTCCGCGCGCGCGGTTCGTCTTCATCAACCCGCGCGCCGACCGGCGGACCGGCTGGCTGATGGACCGGCTGCGCCAAGCATTTGCCGCGGAGGGGCTGGACGCCGGGGCGCATGTGGTCATGCTGCCCTATCTGTCGCCGGCGCAATACCAGGGGTTGAACCAGCGGGCGGATGTCTACCTCGACAGCATCGGCTGGTCCGGCGGCAACACGACCCTGGAGGCAGTGGCTGCGGGGCTGCCCATCGTCACGCTGCCCGGCGCACTGATGCGCGGGCGGCACACGGCCGCCATCCTGCGGCTGGCCGATGTCACGGAAACCATCGCAGCCGATCTCGACGGCTACGTGGATATTGCCGCGCAACTCGGACTGGATGCGGAGCTGCGCCGCCGGGTCGGCGCCCGGGTCGCCGCTGGAGCGGCCCGGATCCATCAGGACCTTCGCCCTCTTCGGGCCCTTGAGGACTTCCTCGACCGGGTTAGCGACAACCCTTTGGGGTGGCACTACGATCACGAGGATGACTCAGGCGAGCGGCATGATTTAGTTTGATCGAGGCGTGGATTTGCGTCAGATAACCCTTTTCCCGTGTTCCAAGTGGTAAGGACCGTCATGGAGCCATCCTCGATCGGTGCGCACAGCGCTCTGAAATGCCTTGTGGAGGCTGCTCGTC
>JAEYOB010000149.1 GCA_023412175.1 Pseudomonadota bacterium
CCCTGGAAGCGGGCACGCTCCAGCACCGCGGCGTTGAAGGCGGCCGCGGTCCGCGCCCGGTCGCCGTCGCCCGCCGCGGGAAGGCAGGGCGCCAGGACACCCGCAGAGGTCAGCACGATGGCCGCCTGCAGCAAGAGCCCGAAGCCGAGATGCCGCACACCGTCCATGACCATCAGTTCGCCGAGCGTCGCCGGCCCCCGGGCCAGCGCGTCGAGGACGGGCGTGTAGTTCTCGTGCAGGAGCGTCAGTTCGCCCGCCGGGTACGCCGCTTTGCGCGGCACGGCCTCGCGCGGCACGATCAGGGCGAAGCGGGTGCCGAGCAGCATTTCCGACTGCTCCTGGCCGGTCAGCCGAACCGCCCCGCGGACGAAGATGTCCTTGCGGAACTGCTGATTCAGGACGTAGTCGCGCACGGTCTGCCGCAGCGTTTCGTCGCCGATCCCGGCCAGCAGCGCCTGCGCCTCCTCGCTGAGGTTCAGGACGTCGATGGTGTCGGCCGGGTTCGCCGAGGCGGCGAAGCCCAGCTTTGCCACCGCCAGCTCGCGCGCGATCCTGGAGAAGTATTGCGGCGTCCAGTCGCGGTTGAAGTACTCGTGCGCAAGGTAGTTCCGCGACATGCCCTTCAGCTTTTCCACGCGCGCGGCAACGCCCGGGTTCGTTGCGAAATAGCCGGACTTCAGCTCCGCGAGCTGCCCGGCGAAGGCGATCGCCTTGTCGATGCGGGCGGTCACCCCCTCGGACGAGCCGGCGGCGTGCTCGACCATCAGCTCACGCAGCGGCAGGACCGGCGCCCAGCCCGGCAGGCAGTTGTAGCTGATGTAGACGATGCCGCCCGGTTTCAGCCGGCGCCGGATGAACTCGACGATGGTGGCGCGGTTCTCGGCGCTGACCCAGGAGTAAATGCCGTGCAGGGTGATGACGTCCATCTCCGGCAGGTCGGCGTCGAGGAACTCGGCGAAGCTCTTGTCGAAGAACTGGACGTTGGCGCTGCCGGCAGCAGCGGCGAGGGTCCGGGCGTTGGCGGTGTGTGACGGATTGAAGTCGGTCGCCCAGACCTCGGCGCCGGAATTGGCGGCGGCGATCAGGTTCGCGCTGAGCCCCTGGCCGGAACCGAGTTCGCAATAGCGGAATGGGGCCGCGAAGGACGGCGGCCGGATGCCCTTCAACAGCAGGCAGAACGCCAGGTACGAGGGCGTCAGCTCCCGGTAGAAACCCTGGGTGTACTCGATCTCGCACACATAGCCGTCCGTCCAATCCGCCATCATCTCATTCCCTGGTCGCGCGGATTTCACCTTTGACGTGCCATCCCCGGGTGTCAATAGGCACGCGGGACGAAGGGTCCGTGCCATCGGCGTATATTCAGACCCTGATTGCCGAACGCGGTGCAAAGCAGGGCGGGCGCCCCGGCGTGCCGGCGTAGGTACACGAAGAGACCGGATGCCGGAAGACAGCCCGCTTTCTTCCGGCAGACGGAAAAGTCGGGCAAGTTGTCACAGGCAGCACCTGCCTCCCGGCTTGTCTCTTGTCTCGGCCGCGCTGTTTCTTCACTCTTCATTCAAGAGTTCGGACTCGGATTGTTGCGACACTAAACCGAGGACCGAGCCGCTGGCTTTTTGCCTTGGGGAACGCACGATGGGTGTGCTCAGGAATTTTTCCATTTCGCGGAAGTTCGGCGTGGTGGTGGCGGTCCTCGCCCTGGTCTCGGTGGCGATCGCCGTGCTCGGCGTGCAGGCGATGCGCACCTACGACGCCCACGTGGCGGCGATCACCAACGCCTCCGCCCGCGCCATGCTGGGCGAGCGGATGAACGGGCTCGTCCTGTCCGTGGTGATGGACTCGCGCGGCGTCTACATGTCGAAGGACGCCAAGGAGGCGGAGAAGTTCGCCGCCCCCTTGCTCAAGTCCCTCGCCGCCATGGAGCGCATGGTGCAGGACTGGGCGGCGCTCGCCCCCGCCGCGGGGGGTGTGCGCACCGCCGACATCACCGCCAAGGTGCGCGAGTTCGTCACCTTTCGTACCGAATTGGTCCGCCTCGGCCGCGAAGTCTCCACCCAGGCCGCCCGCGCCTACGGCGACAACGACGCCAACCGTGCCAACCGGCAGGCGCTCAACGTGCTGCTCCAGCAGCAGGCGGAGGCGGACAACGCCGAGATCACCCGCCTCAACACGGAGGTCGCGGCCTTCCAGGAGACCATGAAGCTGATGCTCGTCGGCGTGCCGGTCATCGGCATTCCGCTGGGCATGCTGCTGGCCAGCGTCATCGCGATCCGCATGATCGTCACGCCGATCCGGCGCATAACGCAATCCATGCAGGATCTGGCCGACGGGCGCCTGGACGCGCCAGCGCCGGACGCCGACAGCCGCGACGAGATCGGGGAAATGGCGCGCACGCTCCGCATCTTCCGCGACGGTATGAACCAGGCGCGCGACCTCGCCCGCGAGCAGCAGCGCGCCGCCGAGGAACGGCTGACCCGCTCGCACGCCATCGTCGATCTGGCCGACCGTTTCGAAAGCGAGATCAGAGGGGTGCTGGCGACGGTGTCGGCCTCGGCCGACCGGATGCGGCACACCGCGCACGGCATGACCGCCACCGCCCAGGACACCAGCGTCCGGGCCGGCGACGTGGCGAGCGCGTCGCAACAGGCCTCGGCCAACGTCCAGGCCGTCGCCACCGCCACCGAGGAGCTGACCAGCTCCATCTCCGAGATCGGCCGGCAGGTCGCCACCTCCACCGCGATCACCCGCGAGGCGGTCGGCGAGGCGGAGCGCGCCGACCGGCAGGTGCGCGGCCTGACCGAGGCCGCCGAGAAGATTGGCGAGGTGGTGGAACTGATCAACTCCATTGCCAGCCAGACCAACCTGCTGGCGCTGAACGCCACCATCGAGGCCGC
>JAEYOB010000764.1 GCA_023412175.1 Pseudomonadota bacterium
CGCGCTGGGCGGGGCCCCCCCCCGGCCGAGCGTACCCGGCGCCCCGGCGATCAGCAATGGCCGCGGCTCGCCGCGCCGGCCGGACAGCGTCCAGGCCGAGTACGGCAGCGTGTAGGGCCGGCAGCGCACCGGCGGCCAGAAGAAGCGGTCCGCCCGGTGCCACCAGCCCGGCGTGTCGAGCACGGGATGGTCGGCGGCACCGTCGCGGGCAAGGCCCTCGACCAGCCCGGCCAGCGCGGTCGGCCGCGGCACGGGCGCGCGGACGTCGAAGACGCCGCTCTCGTAGACACCCTCCGAACGGGTCAGCAGGCTCTTCCAGTCGTAGCTGCCAAGCAGGGACCACGCGGTGACGGCACGAACGTCCACGCCGCGCGCCCGCAGCCGCACGGCGCCGTCCCACACCTCCTTCAGCCAGCGCAACTGCTCCTCGCGGGTCGAGCCGTTGTGCGCCTCGGTGACCGCCACCGGCAGGCCGTAGCGTTCCCAGGTCTCCAGCAGCAGCGTCTCGAAGCCGACGGTGCCTTCGGCAACGACGCGCACCGCCTCGACGTCGGCATAGAGGTCGATGCCGTTGCCGCCGTGCGTTTCCGGCGGATAGCGCTCCAGCCGCTCATCGAGGAAGCGCTCGCTGGTCAGGTAATGGTTGCCGCCGACGATGTCCGGCGGGCACGGCTCGTCGCACAGGGAGGTGAGCAGGGCCGTGTACAGCGGGTCCAGCTCCGCCGCCTCGAAATAGGGCCACATCGGATGGCCGGGGCCGACGCGGCCGGTCAGCAGATCGAGGCTCAGCCAGCGCCGCTCGTTCTCGTAGGCCGCCTGATAGGCCAGATGCGGCGTGCTGAACACCCGGCACAGATCCTCCGTCTGCACCAGCCGTGCCGCCGGATTGACCGCCCGGATCGCCCGCATCGCCCGGCGGATGCCGTCCACCTGGTTGAGCAGCATGGCCAGGAACGCCCGGTGGTCGCGGGCGTGCGGGTACCACAGGCCGTAGAGCCCGCTGAAGCGGGCGGTGGTCAGCGGTTCGTTGATCGGCGTCCAGTCCTCCACCCACGGGTAGCGTTCGGCGGCGGCGCAGGCGAACGCCTCGAATTTCTCAGGGAACGCCGGGTCGGTCAGGCTGGTCCAGCGCGGCCCGCTGCCGTGGTGCAGCAACCCGACGACGGGCTTGACGCCCAGTTCCCGCAGGCGCCCGAGCCGCGCGTCGGTCCAGCCCCAATCGGCGCGCTCCGGCCAGTCGGGGGCCACGCGCTCCCACAGCACCGGGTAGCGGATGCGGGCGATGCCCAGCGCCGCGAAGGCGTCGAGGTCGGCGGGGCGGTCGTGGTGGCCGCTCAGCCGCGTCTGGTCAGCGTAGGTGTCGCCAACGCGCGCGACCGAGCATTCGACCCCGGCCCAAACCTCGATGTCCGGCATGCGGATCTCCTCCGGAGCGGTTGCGGGTACAACGGGGCGCCGGTCGGCGTCGTGACCGGTGTAGCCGTCGCGGCACCGCCGGGGAAAGGCGGGCTTCCGGGTTACGCCATGTCCATCGCCTCGTTGGGCAGAAAGCCGCCGACCTGCCGGCGCCAGAGGTCGGCGTAGCGCCCGTTGCGCGCCAGCAGCTCGGCATGGCTGCCGGCCTCCAGGATGCGGCCGTGCTCCATGTAGAGGATCCGGTCCATGCCGGTGATGGTGGACAGCCGATGCGCGATGGCGATCACCGTACGCCCCTGGAACAGCTCCCACAGCGCGTCCTGGATCATGTGCTCGGTCTCGGAATCCAGCGCGCTGGTGGCTTCGTCCAGCACCAGGACCGGCGCGTCCTTCAGGAAGGCGCGGGCGATGGCGACCCGCTGACGCTCGCCGCCGGACAGGCGGATGCCCTGCTCGCCCACCACCGCATCGTAGCCCTGCGGCCGCCGCACGACGAAGTCATGACAGTGCGCCTTGCGCGCAGCGTCGAGCACGGCTCCCTCTGGCGCGTCCGGGCGGGCGTAGGCGATGTTCTCGCGGATGGTGCGGTGGAACAGCGCCGGCGACTGCGGCACCTCGGCGACAGCGCGGTTCAGGGAGTCCAGCGTCACCCCGGCGATGTCCTGCCCGTCGATCAGGATGCGGCCGGCCAGCGGCTCGTACTGGCGGCGCAGCAGCTTGATCAGCGTGCTCTTGCCGGCGCCCGACGGCCCGACCAGCGCCACCTTCTCGCCGGCGGCGATGGTCAGGTTGAGGTTCTCGAAGACGGGGGTGCCGTCGCCATGGGCGAAGCGGACGCCGCGCACCTCGACGGCGCCGGCCGCGACCTCCAGCGGCCGGGCATCGGGGCGGTCCACCACCTCGTGCGGCCGGACGACGAGGCCGAGCGCGCCGGACAGCGTGCCAAGGTGCTCGAAGAAGCCCAGCATGCGGTGCGACAGGTTCCACACGTTGAGGCCGACGACGCTCGCCAGCGAGAACACCATGGCGAAGTCGCCGATGCTCATGCGGCCGGCCACCGCCTCCGACACCGCGATGCCGATCAGCGCGATCTGGAACAGCAGCAGGGCGTTGAACAGCACCAGCCACATCTTCACCAGATACCAGCGCAGCTCGTGCGAGCGCGACGCCTCGCGCCCGAGCGCGGCGGAGAGCAGCTTGAACTCGTGCAGGCGGCCGACGAAGGCGCGCACCAGCTCGATGTTCGCCGCCACGTCCACCATGTGCCCGGTGGAAGCGGAGTACGCCTCGGACAGCGACCGCGACAGCGCGTAGCAGCGCCGCGCCATGACCGTGGAGATGGCAAGCTGCACCACCGTCCAGCCGACCAGCAGCACCGCGAAGACGCTGTGTGCGCCGTACAGCAGGTAGAGGCTGACCGCCAGGACGATGACGATGCGGATGATGTCGTTGGTCAGGATGTCCAGCAGGTCGATGGCGCTCTGCGCCGCCTGCTTGATCTTCTGGCCCAGGTTGCCGGCGAAGTTCTCCTGGAAATAGCGCGGCGCGTGCTCGATCAGGTAGGAGAACAGCGTGAACTGGATCTCGTAGCGCATGACCGGCGCCGTGTAGATGGCGGCGATCTCCCGCCCGCGGTTGAACAGCGCCGAGCCGAGCCAGAGTCCTCCCAACACCAGGAACCAGAACAGGACGCCGCCCTCCCAGCCCTGCCCGGCGGAGAGCCCGTCCACCAGGGCCTTGAGCGCCACCGGCTCCAGCGTCATCAGGCCGATGCCGCCGGCCGCCATCAGGTTCAGCAGGATGGTGCGGCCGAGGAAGCGGCGGCGCACGACGGTCCACAGGAACCGCCACGGCGAATCGGGCATGCCTTCGGGCATGAGGTCGGCGTGTGGGATCGGCTCGGGAGCGAACACGCGGCGGGAACTCCGGAGGGGGAAAAGGGCCTGGGGGTGGAAACCGCGACACGCCGGGAAGATCGCGACGCATCACCGCATTGTCACCACCCCGGACGTGCAGGGAAGCCCGGCAACACCTACATACCTCGGCTCGGACGTAATTTGCTCGGGTCCGGTGCGGAGGGTCGATGGCGGCGGTCTGGGTGTGTCTGGCGGTCCTGGTGCTTCTGCTGGGCGGACCGGGGTTCGTGCTCGCCACCGGCATGGTGCCGATGGGTGGCAGTTGGGCGACGGCGGACCGCAGCCCGTCGGGTCTCGCTCCCGACCCGGTCGGCACGCCCGAAGCGGTGGTGCAGGTGTACGCGGCGCGCGCCTTCTCCTGGCGCGGGGCCTTCGGCGTACACCCGTGGTTCGCGGTGAAGCCGGCCGGCGCGTCGCGCTACACCGTGTACGAAGTGATGGGCTGGCGGGTCCACTACGGCGGCGGGTCGGCGGTGTCGATCGGGCACCGGCCGCCGGACGGGCGCTGGTTCGGCTCGGCGCCGGAAATCCTGGCCGAACTGCGCGGCCCGGAGGCGGAGGCCGCCATCCCGAAGATCGACGCGGCAGCGCGCAGCTATCCCTACGCGGGCGAGTACCGCATATGGCCGGGCCCCAACAGCAACACCTTCGCCGCCTGGATCGGCCGTGCGGTGCCGGAGCTGCGTCTCGACCTGCCGGCGACGGCGCTGGGCAAGGATTATCTGGGGAACGGCCTGCTGGCGCGGGCGCCGAGCGGCACCGGCTGGCAGGTCAGCCTGTACGGGGTGGCCGGCGTGCTGCTGGCCGCCGAGGAAGGGCTGGAGGTCAACCTGCTCGGCCTCACCGTCGGCATCGATCCCATGGGCCCGGCGCTCAAGCTGCCGGGCCTCGGGCGGCTCGGGCTGTAGGCCGCTCCGCCGGTCCGCAGGCCGTCAGCCGGACACCGGTTCGCTTTCGCGGACCAGGACCGGGTTGCCGTGCGCCCCTTCCTCCCCGATCTCCCGCCTGACCTCCCCTATCCGTTCGCGGGTTTCGGCGTACTGAGTGCGGAACTCCACCGCTTCCTTCACCAGCTTGGCGACGGCGTAGACGACCAGCCCGTGCAGGGCTCTGACCTCCATGCCGATGACCTCTTCGATGACCGTGTCGAACATCTCAAAAACGGCCGAGAGCAGCAGCAGCGCGGAGCAGGCCATTTGCAGGAAGGGGATGCAATGTGGCCAGGCCGGGTTCGTATTCCTGTGCATCGTCGGCTGTTCCTGGGCGGCGTGGCGTGGGCCCGAAAGACCGGACGGAGGGCAAGCCCGTCCCGGGTTCCCGCAACGCCCGCTTTCCGCGATGCATTTATTATAACTTCCAGCCATCCCGGCAGCAACAAATTGGAGATCAATCCAACGAGAAATACTACCGTAACCACCTTTGACAGCGACACAACTCGTACGTCACGCGGGCATCACGGCTGAAGCTGCGCCCTCGACTTGTATTTCACGATGACGTACAGCGCGTGGATGATGCCGGGAATGTAGCCGAGCAACGTCAGGAGCACGTTGATCCAGAACTGCAAGCCCAGGCCCACCTGCAGGAAGACGCCCAACGGCGGCAACAGCAGGGCGAAGATGATGCGTATCAGGTCCATGCTCCGACAACGCCCGTGCGCGCCGCGGGTTCCCTACCCCTCGGCGTCGCTGGCGATGCCGGGCAGCACCTCCTCCACCTGCACGCCGGCCTCGCGGCAGACGCGGGCAAGGTCGCCGGACGGCAGCGCGTCGGTCACGAAGGTATGGACCTGCGAGATGTGGCCGATGCGCACGGGGGCCGTGCGCTCCAGCTTCGTGCGGTCAGCGACGAGGATGACGTGCCGGGCGTTGGCGATGACCGCCTGCGACACGCGCACCTCGCGGTAGTCGTAGTCGAGCAGCGCGCCGTCCTCGTCGATGGCCGAGGCGCCGACGATGGCGTAGTCCACCTTGAACTGGTTGAAGAAGTCGGTCGTGGCTTCGCCGACGATGCCGCCGTCGGCGCGGCGGACCACGCCGCCGGCGACGATCACCTCGATGTGCGGCTCCGGCCGCAGCAGGTTGGCGACGTTGATGTTGTTGGTGATGACCACGAGGCCGGAGCGGCCCTGGAGGGCGCGCGCCACCTCCTCGGTGGTGGTGCCGATGTTGATGAACAGCGACGAACCGTCGGCCACCAGCGACGCCGCGCGTTCGCCGATGCGCCGCTTCTCGTCGTGGGCGATCTGCCGGCGCGCCTCGTAGCCGAGGTTCTCCACGCCCGAGCCGGCAATGGCGCCGCCGTGCACCCGTTGCAGCAGGCGCCGTTCGCACAGGCCGTTGAGGTCCTTGCGGATGGTCTGCGGCGTCACCGCGAAGCGCAGCGCCAGATCGTCCACCAGAACCCGGCCGGACGTTCGCGCCAGGGCCAGGATCTCGGTCTGCCGGGGCGTCATGGCGTCCATTGGGGTGCGGGCTCCTGCATCGCGTGTCCGGCCCCCATTGAAGCAGCGCCGCAGCTTCGCCCGCAAGGTGCTTCGACAGCGAAAAGGCCCCCTTCCGTCGTCGGAAGGGGGCCTTGCGCCTTCGTCCTCAGTGCGGCTTGGCGAAGCTCTCGTTCAGCTTCTGCTCGGCGTCGAAGGCGCCGGCCGGAAGCTGGTGGGCGATGCCCTTGTGGCAGTCGATGCAGGTCTGGCCCTGCAACGCGCCGTTCAGGTGGCGGTCACGGGCGCGGCTGCGCTGCTGCGTCACGTCCATGGACTGGAAGTTGTGGCAGTTGCGGCACTCGCGGGAGTCCGTCTTCTTCATGCTCGTCCAGACATTGTTGGCGAGCCGCAGGCGGTGGTCCTCGAACTTCTCGCGGGTATCGATGGTGCCCAGCGCCCAGTGCAGCACCTCGTTGGAGGCCTGGATCTTGCGGGCGATCTTGTGGACCCACTCCTTCGGCACATGACAGTCCGGGCAGGTGGCGCGCACGCCCGAGGCATTCGAGTCGTGCACGCTGCCCTGGTACTCGGCGAAGACGTTGTCCTTCATCTCGTGGCAGGAGATGCAGAACTCCTCGCGGTTGGTCATCTCCATGGCCCAGTTGAAGCCGCCCCAGAAGATCACGCCGACGGCGGCGCCGACGATCAGCAGGACGGCCAGCGAGTAGCGCATGGACGGGCGCCATAGCGCGGTCCACAGTCGCCGCAGGGGGCCCGCCCGGCGGCCGTAGAGGGGTTCGGTGGTCATGGCCGTGTCTCCTCAGCGCACCGAGTTCGCCGGCGCGAACCGGTTGTCGACCAGCGGCAGCGCGTCGGTCTGCGGGACGTGGCACTGGGTGCAGAACCAGCGGGTGCCAGCGATCTGGTCCAGGCGGTTGCCCTGGCGGTCCTGGTAGTGCGTCTCGCTGACCTTCGGCGCGTTCTCGCGGGTGTTGTTCGGCCAGTCGTGGCAGCGCAGGCACTGATTGACCTTCAGGTCGATCTCGTAGCGGTCGATCTTGTGCGGGACCAGCGGCGGCTGCTGCCGGTAGGCGCGGTCGAGGGGCTTGCCCTCACGCACCGTGTGGATGTCCGACACCACGTTGTTCTCTTCGATGCCCAGCTCGCCGCGCAGCGAGCGGACGTCGCCGGCCAACGGGGCTCCGGGCATCAGGGTGGCGGCCACCAGCACCAAGCCGACCGCCGCGGCAATAAGCTTCAGTCCAATCTTCACGGTAGGTCTCCTTGACGAAGGGGTGCCGCACCGGCGGCCGGGCCTTGCCGGCGGCCGCCGAGGACGAACACGCTCTGCGGGCATACGTCGACGCAGCGGCCGCAGGCCGTGCAGTCGGGGGAAAGGATCACGTCGCTGCGCGTATCCTGCAGCGCCGGGGTGATGACGTGCGGTTCGGGACAGACCTGATAGCAGTCCTGGCAATGGTCGCAGGCCGAGCGCCGCGGGGCGGCGACCCGGACCCGGCCCCAGCGGCCGATCAGGCCGTAGAAGGCGCCGACCGGGCAGAGCGCGCCGCACCAGCCGCGCGGCGCCACCGCCAGGTCGAAGAGGAAGACGGCCGCCACCACGGTCCACGCCACGGCGCCGGCGAACAGCGTCCCGAAGACAAGCCCGCGGTGCAGCATGGTGACGGGGTTGATCAGTTCCCAGGCGATCACGCCGCCCAGGCCCGAGGCCAGCAGCGCACCGGCCAGAACCACGAAGCGCAACCGCCGGTCCAGGCGGATGCCGTCGCGCCAGCCGAGCCGGCGGCGCAACGCCGCCGCGCCGTCGGTCACCAGGTTGACCGGGCACACCCACGAGCAGAACAGCCGCCCGTGCAGCAGGCCGTAGGCCGCCAGCACCAGGGCCGCGCCGAGCAGCGCCGCGGTTTCCGGCACATGGCCGGCGGCCAGCGACTGGAGGGTCATGAACGGGTCGCTCAGCGGCAGCACGCCGAGGGTCAGGCTCGACGCCAGGGTCCCCTTGACGATCCACACGCCGAGCAGCGGCCCGCTGAGGAACAGCGACAGGAAGACGAGCTGGGAGGCACGCCGGGCGAGCAGCCAGCGGTGCGCCGCGAACCACCCCTTGGCCCGCACCGCCGGGGGCCCCGGAAGACGGCGCGCGCTCATGGCCGGAACTCCTTGGGCAGCTTGGGCAGTTCGGGGGGCGTGTAGCCGCGGTCGGGCAGGTCGATGATGCCATCGACCAGGGGCTGGTCGCCGTGCCTGGCCTTCTCTTCCCAGCCCATGCGGTAATGCCCGCCGACACGGCCCTGCGCCAGCACCGTGGGCAGCACCTTGATGGCGGCCTCGTCCAGCACGCAGGCCTGTTCGCATTTGCCGCAGCCGGTGCAGACGGCGGTGTCCACCACTGGGATCATGGTGGCGTGCCGGCCGGTCCGTTCGTTGTGGCGGATGTCCAGCCGGATCGCCCTGTCGATCAGCGGGCAGACCCGGTAGCAGACGTCGCAGCGCAGCCCCAGCACGTTCAGGCAGGTCTCGTGCCCCACCAACACGGCGGTGCCCATGCGGGCCTTCTCGATGTCCGTCAGCCCCTTGTCGAGCGCGCCGGTCGGGCACGCGACCACGCAGGGAATGTCCTCGCACATCTCGCAGGGCACCGCGCGCGCCTCGAAGTACGGCGTGCCGGTGGTGGCGGATTCACCGAGATCGGCCAGCTTCAGCGTGTCGTACGGGCAATCGCGCACGCACAGCCCGCAGCGCACGCAGGCGGACAGGAAGTCGGACTCCGCCAGCGCGCCGGGCGGCCGCAGGGCGGTCGCCGCCAGTGTCCGCGACGGCGCCGCCGCCCAGCCGAGCAGCATGGCC
>JAEYOB010000156.1 GCA_023412175.1 Pseudomonadota bacterium
GGCGCGGGCTTCGGCGGTTCCGGCTGCGCGGCCGGAGCCGGGGCCGGCGAATCGAACATGCTGTCGATGTCGGACTGGCTCGCCTTCGCGGGCGCGGCGGGGGCGGGACTGTCGAACATGCTGTCGATGTCCGATTGGCTGACTTTGGCAGGCGCCGCAGGAGCCGGGCTGTCGAACATGCTGTCGATGTCGGACTGGCTCGCCTTCGCCGGGGCGGGGGGCGGAGCCGGCACCGGAGCCGGGGCTGGGACCGGGGCGGCGGCCGGCGAATCGAACATGCTGTCCACGTCGGCCTGGCTGACGCCCATGCCGTCGAGCTGCGGGCCGTTCAGCAGGTGCGCGTCGGGCCGCGTATCGGTGGATTCGTGGTGGACGTGGACGGCGGCCAGCGCCTCCGCCCCGAAGATGTTGATCATGGCGTTGACGCGCTGCTCGATGTAGCGCAGCGCGTTCACCACCTTGCTGGTGCGCTGGCCGGTCAGGTCCTGGAACGAGCAGGCGGTGAAGATGTTGGACACCTCCGCCTCGATCTCGTTGCACAGGCCGCCGTTGGCGCCGTCGGCGCGCAGCTTGTTCGCCAGCTCCATCAGCTTTTCGGCCGCGTTCAGGATCTCGAACGAGGCCCGCTCGGTCGAGATGACGATGGCGTCCAGCTCGTTGGTGGCGGACAGGATCTTGTCGCCACCCCCGTCCGGCGGCCGCAGGGCCGCAACCTCGCGCCGCGCCGTCTCGATGGAGGCGGCCATCTCGATCAGCTCGCGGCGCAGGACATCCACGTGCTTGGCGGTCTCGGCAACCTCGGACTGCTGGTACCAGGAGTTGCGGAACTCCACCAGCATGCCGCGGATCTCCTCCGCCGCGGCGCCCATGGCCCGGCGATGGTAGCGGCGCAGGAACGCGCGCCCCTTCGCCGTCCGGGCGACCGCCTCTTCGATCTGGTCGAACTCGTCGTCGCTGAGTTGGGGCAGTGTTTCCACCGCAGGATCCTTGCCAGCCGGAGTCAGCCGCCGATGACCGACTGAATCTTCTGCTTCAGCGTGTCGGCGTTGAACGGCTTGACGATGTAGTTGTTCACGCCGGCCTGCTTGGCCGCAATGACGTTCTCGGTCTTGCTCTCGGCGGTGACCATGATGAACGGGATGCCGGCCAACTTGGAATCGGCCCGGACTTCCTTGAGGAGCTGGAGGCCGGTCATCGGCTCCATGTTCCAGTCGGAGATGATCAGGCCGAACTTGGACTCGCGAAGCTTCGCCAGCGCCGACACGCCGTCGCCCGCCTCGTCGATGTCGGTGTAGCCGATCTGCGTCAGGAGGTTGCGAACGATGCGCCGCATGGTGGCGTAGTCATCGACGACGAGGATCTTCATCTAGGCGTCTCCGCGTTTTCCGTTGGCTCAGCCCGCCCCCGCATCCCGCGCGCGTGCTGGCCGGACTGTATTGCCCCAAATCGTAGGAAATGTCATCCCTCTGGCGACACCCTACAGCCGGTGTGTAAACAAGGGGTTAGTACCGCGGCGGCTTTCCACCCGTCATTGAACGGTCACAAATCCCGTCAACGCGCCATGGGTTCCGTCGCCGCGGCGAGCCACGCGGCGGCCGGGCCGTCCAGCAGGGGCGACAACGCGTCGCGGACCCGTGCGTGGTAGGCGTCCAGCCAACCCAGCTCCGCCGCCGTCAGGAGGTCCGGCTCGACCAGCGTACGGTCGATGGGAACCAGCGTCAGCACCTCGAAGCCGAGCATCGGCCGCTCCGCCATGGGCGTCGCGGTGGAAGGCTGCACGACCACGAGGTTCTCGATGCGGATGCCGTAAGCGCCGGTCCTGTAGTAGCCCGGCTCGTTCGACAGGATCATGCCGGGCTGGAGCGCCACGGTGTTGGGCACCTTGGAGATACGCTGCGGCCCCTCGTGCACCGACAGATAGCTGCCCACCCCGTGCCCGGTGCCGTGGTCGAAGTCGAGCCCGGCCATCCACAGCGGCAGCCGCGCCAGCGTATCGAGCTGCGAGCCGGTGGTGCCGCGCGGGAAACGCGCGGTGGACACCGCGATGTGGCCCTTCAGCACCTGGGTGAAGCGCTCGCGCATCTCGGGCGTCGGCGTGCCGATGGCGACGGTGCGGGTGACGTCGGTGGTGCCATCCAGATACTGGGCGCCGCTGTCGATCAGGTAGAGGCTGCCCGGCTCCAGCCGCCGGTCGGTCTCCGGCGACACGCGGTAGTGGACGATGGCGCCGTTCGGGCCGGCGCCGGAAATGGTCTCGAAGCTCAGGTCGCGGAAATGCTCGCCATTCTCGCGGAAACCCAGCAGCCGTTCGGCCGCCGCCAGCTCGGTCACCGTGCCCGAGGGCGCCGCCTCCGACAGCCATTGGAGGAAACGCACCATGGCAACGCCGTCGCGCCGGTGGGCGCGCCGCGTCCCGTCCAGCTCCGTCGCGTTCTTGCACGCCTTGGGCAGCGCGCAGGGATCGGCGTCGCGCGCCAGCCGCGCCCCGGCCGCCGTCAGCCGGTCGAAGATCGACGCCGCGGTGGTCGCCGGGTCGATCAGCACCTTGCGCCCGCCCTGCCCCAACGCGTCGAGCGCCGCGCCGAACTCCCCGGGCGGGCGCACCGACACCCGGTTGCCGAGGTGCGCCTCGACGCCCGGCGCCAGCTTGCGGCGGTCGATGAACAGGTCCACC
>JAEYOB010000022.1 GCA_023412175.1 Pseudomonadota bacterium
GTGTAGAGCAAACATTATTGTTGCTCCACAAGCTGTGCTTTGGTAATATAGTCGGGAACAAGCCGAGGCGTGCAGCTCACGCCTCGGCTTTTCTCAATCCACCAATTCTCAATCCACCAATATAGCTCCAGTCCTTCCTGCCGCGCGAACCGGACCGCGTGCTTCGCGGTGTAGAGCCCGGCCTCCACGCGAACCCAAGCCGGCGGGGATCTCGTCGAAGATCAGCAGGGCGCCGGTGTCGTCGCAGGCCTGCCGCACCGCAGACCAGAAGACCGGCGGCGGCATAAAGGGGACAGCGCGCACCGGCTCGACCACCACGGCGGCGATGTCGCCCTCATTCTCCAGGATGTGGCAGCGCCTTCGGGTCGTCGAGCCAGCGCCCCGGCCGCGCCTGCAGCAGGACGCCGCTGGCCAGCACCAACGCGATGCCCGCCAGCAGCGGCGCCCCGTGGCTCCGCCCCTGCGCCAGCCATCCCCAGGTGACCACCGCGACGGGTGCGGCGTGCACCACCGGGTAGTAGGCCGACAGGTCGCCGCGCCCGAGCGCCACCGCCAGCGCGGTCCCGTACACCGCCTGCCCCGCCGCCGGCTCGTTCCGTCGCCACCGCCAGCAGGCGACTGCAACACGACCGTCGCCCCACCGTCATCAAGCTGTCGCGCGTTTGCGGCATCAACGCGCAAGCAGAAACCGCCGAACAGGATACGACCGTGAGGATTCAGACCGCCGCCATGCCGGCCGTGTCCGCAAAGCCCAGGCGCCTGGAGGTCCGGCTGGCGGCCGGTCCCCGCGAGATCGACGCGGCGCAGGCGCTGCGCTACCGCGTGTTCCATGACGAGATGGGCGCGACGCTGGACGGCGGCGTCGCGGGTCGCGACGTGGATGCGTTCGACGCAGCGTGCGACCACCTCGTGATCCTCGACCACGACGCGGCACCCGGTGGCGCGGTGGTCGGCACCTACCGGCTGATGCGGCGCGCCATGGCGGAGCGTTGCGGCGGCTTCTACACGGCCACCGAATTCGACATCGCACCGCTGCTCGCCCATCCCGGCGAGGTGCTGGAACTGGGGCGCTCCTGCGTCGATCCGGCCTACCGCACCGGCGCCACCATGCAAATGCTGTGGCAGGGCATCTCCGCCTACGTTCTCCGGCACGGCGTCACCCTGCTGTTCGGCTGCGCCAGCCTGCCGGGCACCGACGTGAACGCCCTGGCCCCGGCGCTTGCCTACCTGCACAGCAATCACCTGGCGCCGCAGAACCTGCGGGCCCGCGCCCTGTCGGACCGCCGGGTGGACCTCAGCTCCCTGCCGGTGCGAATCGCATCGAGCGACGAGGTGGTGGCGCGGTTCGAGCCGCGCGCGGGTGCAGCCGGCCTGCCGCCGCTGCTCAAGGGCTATCTGCGGGTCGGCGGCTTCATCGGCGACGGCGCCGTGGTCGATCACGCCTTCAACACCACCGACGTCTGCCTGATCGTGCCGATGGACGCTCTCTCCGGCAAATACGCTCGCCATTTCCTGAACCGCGTCGGCTGAGGGGGCCGGCTACGCCGAACTGCCCGACGACCACTGCGGCGGCATTTCGCCCTCGTCCGAAGCCCGCAACACCAGCGCGGCCGCCGCATCCTGCACCGGCGCGGTGTCGGTGCACGGAGGCACCGCCGGCCCTCGATCAGATCGCCACCGGTGGCAGAGTCGAATTTCGGTCGTTGCACGCCTGCGCAACCAACGTCTTCCAAATTTTTTTTGGGGGGGCGAACCAGGATGATCCAACTGTCCGGGGAACAGGGACAACCTCACCGAAGAATGGGCCGCCCTCTTCGCCGGGCACCGGCGAAAAAGGGCGAACCCTTCAAGCGCTGATGGTGCCTTAGATCCTCATCACCACGCGCCCGTCGATCTTATTGTCGCGCATCCGGCCAAATACGTCGTTGATGTTTTCCAGCTTCTCGACCGAGTAGTGGACCTTCACCTTGCCGTCGCCGGCGAACTGGAGGCATTCGGCGAGATCCAGCCGGGTGCCGACGATCGATCCACGGATGGTCTTCCGCATCAGGACCGTACTGAAGATGTCCAGCTCGAACGAACCGGGCGGCAGGCCGACAAGGGCCATGGTGCCGCGCTTGGCGAGCATGCCGAGAGCCTGGTTGAAGGCATGCGGGGAAACGGCGGTAACGAGCACGCCCTGAGCGCCACCGCACAGCGCTTTGACCTCCGCGACCGGATCGGTCGCCTTCGCGTTGATCACGGCGTTCGCACCCATATCACGGGCAAGCGCCAGCTTCTCGTCGGATATGTCGACGGCGATCACATCGAGCCCCATGGCCTTTGCATACTGGACGGCAATGTGGCCGAGCCCGCCGATGCCGGAGATCACGACCGTATCGCCGGGCTTGGTATCGGTTTCCTTCAGCCCCTTGTAGACGGTGACGCCGGCACACAGGATCGGGGCGGCCGTTTCCCAATCAAGCCTGTCCGGCAGGTGGCCGACATAATTCGGATCCGCGAGAACGTACTCCGCGAAGCCACCGTTGACCGAATAGCCGGTGTTCTTCTGCAGGTCGCACAAGGTTTCCCAGCTGGCGAGACAGTGCCGGCAATGCCCGCAGGCCGTATGCAGCCAGGGAACGCCAACCCGGTCGCCCTCCTTCACGGCGGTCACGCCGGCCCCCACCGCGGCGACGGTGCCGACGCCTTCATGGCCCGGGATGAAGGGGGGAGCCGGCTTGACCGGCCAGTCGCCGTCCGCCGCGTGCAGATCGGTGTGGCAGACTCCCGAAGCCACGATCTTGACCAGGATCTGGCCCGGGCCGACCTCCGGCACCGGAACCTCGTCGATCGACAGCGGCTGCCTGAACTGGTGCACCACTGCCGCCTTCATCGTTCTCGCCATTATCCCCTCCCTTGAAACCGGCTCGACATCAAACCTTGACCAGATCCCGCATCGAGGCGACGCCTTTGACGGCGCGGAGAATATGCGCCCGGGTGTTGTAGACGTGCGGGCAGAGCCGCAATCCCCCGGTGGTCGACGCGGCGATGCCGAACTGCGTGTACATGGCATCGGCGACGGTCTTCTGGTTCTCCTTCGGAACCTCCATGACCACGACGCCCGCGCTCAACGCCGGGCTCTCCGGCGTCACCAGGGTCGCGCCGGCGTCCTTCAACCCCTCCTTCAGGAGACTGGCGAGTTCCGTGATGCGGGCCTGGATCCGCTCGGGACGAATTTGCTCGTGCAGATCGGCGGTTTCGCCGAGGGCTGCGACCGCGGCGTCGTCACGCTGCCCCAAGGTTTCGAACTTGAGAGCGTTCTGAAGCTCGAGTTCGACCTTGATGTCCCCAGTATAGCCGATGGTGTTGGGCCAGATTTCCGGGGCACGGCCGTTGCGGACGTAGAGGATGCCAACCTCCTTCGGGCCCATGAACCACTTGTGGGCGCTCGCCGCGAGCGAGTCGCAGCCGATGTCGCGGACGTTAAGGGTTCCCGCCCCCCAACTCTGCGCGCCATCGACGTGGCAGTAGATGCCCCTTTCCCGCGCCATCGCGGCCAATTTTTTGGCCGGCAGCTTCAGCCCGCTGACGTTTGAGACCTCGGTGAAGCTGAGAATCTTGGTGCGGCCGGAGCACGCCTTGGCGAACAGTTCCACCACCTGCTCGTCGCTTTCCGGCATCCGAGGCACAGCAACCCGGATGACCTTCAAGCCGTAGCGCCTGGCCCGAATGTCCCACGCCTCGTTGTTGGTGACGTGGTTCTGCTCCCAGATGACGATCTCGTCGCCCTCTCGGAAATCGAGGCCGTTGGTGATGACGCTGTTGCCTTCGGACGTGTTGCGCACGAGCGCCACCTCTTCCGGCGCGGCACCGATCTGTGCCGCCACTTTTGCCCGCGACGCCTTCAGCGTGTCGTTGAACTGCGCCCGATTGTTGAAGGACACGTCGTAATCGACGACCCTCGACAGCGTCACAACCTTGTCCGCGACGGATTGGAAGCTCGGGCACAAGTTGGCGCAGTTCATCGGAACCGTACTTTCCGGGAAGATGAACTGGCGGCGCACCAGTTCCCAGTAATCCTCGCCGGTGGGTGCTTGCGCCCACGCGATGTTCCGGATGGCGCCATGGGTGCTGGCGAAAGCCGCGACCGCGCCAGCCTGTTGGAGAACGGACCTGCGGGTGATTGAAAGCGGCATGACCTCCTCCCTTAGGTTCCTGAGGCCGCCAAACGCCTTGCCCGATTTGATGCTGCCGAAGCCGTCGAAGTGGTTGCGCTAACGATACGGGGCGTTGAAGCTCAATTCAGGGCTTCGCAGTTCCGGCCCGTCCATGCCCGCATGCGCCAGCCCGGCATTGCACGAACACAGTCAAGCACGAGCCCGGCTAGACGGCGACAGCCATCCCCGCCAAGCTTAGTCCCATACGGCGATGGCAGGCGTGAATACTTATATCAAACGACGCCACCCAAGAACTAAGAACGATTGGCGTACATGCTTCCAGACATGCAAGAAATTGCCACCACCTCCTTTGGCTGAGATTTCAAACCGATGCCCCTGGCCGGGGCGCTTGAACGCTTCCATTGAACACCGTCGGCATGAGAGGCTTTTGCCCCCAGCCGATCAGACCGCGCTTTCGCGAAACAGCACCACCACGGAGCACGGTGCGGCGTGATAGAGGTCGCTGCCCAGCGGCGCTGCCGTTCGCCAGGGAACGATATCCTGTGGGGATTCTAGCGCGGTATCGATCCATCGGCGCCACCCGGAACCGCCGGTCTCCTGCACCGGGGGCAGTTCGAAACGCAGCGGCTCCCGGTACGCATTGAGGATCAGGAACACCGCGACCCCGTCCTGCCGCAGCCTCGTCTCGAAGGCGAGGCTGTGGGAATCGGTTCCCCAGTCCGGCTGGCCAAGGTTTACGCCGTGCCACGTTATTCTGGCCTGCCGCATCAGTTGGCTCAAGGTCACGCGCCGGTCCTCATGCTCCGTGCTTCTCAGGCTTCGCTGTGCGTTGAGCAGGGTCAGGAACCGATGCACGTCCGCGTGCTTTTCAAGCAGCGTCCAGTCGAACCAGCCGATCTCGTTGTCCTGGCAGTAGGCGTTGTTGTTGCCCGACTGGGTGCGCCGGACCTCGTCGCCCATCAGGATCATTGGCATGCCAAGGGAGAGCATGGTCACCGTCAGCAGATTCTTCACCTGCCGATTCCTCAGCGCCTCGACGGCCGGGTCGTCCGTCGGCCCCTCGACGCCGCAATTCCAGCTTCGGTTGTCATCCGTGCCGTCGCGGTTGGCCTCTCCGTTCGCCTCGTTGTGCTTGCTGTTGTAGGACACCAGATCGTTGAGCGTGAAGCCGTCATGGCACGTCACGAAGTTCACGCTTTGCTCGACGTCGCGTTCCTCGTGCCCATAAATTTCCGGGCTGCCCAGCAGCCGGTCCGCAACCCGCCCCACCGATCCCGGATCGCCGCGAAAGAACGCCCGGACGTCATCGCGGAACCGTCCGTTCCACTCCTTCCAGCTGTCGCCGATGAAACTGCCGACCTGATAGAGCCCCGCGGCGTCCCAGGCCTCCGCGATGAGCTTCGTCCCGGCAAGCGCGGGTTCCGTTTCGATGTCCCACAGGATCGGCGCGTTCGGGATCGGATGCCCGGATGTGTCGCGGGACAGGATCGAGGCAAGGTCGAAGCGGAAGCCATCCACATGCATCACCTCGACCCAGTAGCGAAGGCTGTCCACGATCATCCGGCGAACGACGGGATGGTTGGCGTTCAAGGTGTTCCCGGTGCCCGAATAGTTGGCGTAGCGGGACCGGTCTTCTTCGAGGATGTAGTAAGTGAGGTTGTCCAGGCCACGGAAGCACAAGGTCGGCCCGCCGTGGTCGCCCTCCGCCGTGTGGTTGAACACGATGTCGAGTATGACCTCGATGCCCCCGCGATGCAGCGCCTTGACCATGTCGCGAAACTCGTCCAGCGGGCCAAGCGGATCCGTCCGCGCACTGTAGGCCTGATGCGGTGCAAAGAACGAAACCGGCGCGTATCCCCAATAATTCACCTTCCCCGGCGGGCAGTCCCAGGCATCGAATTGAAACACGGGAAGCAGCTCCACAGCGGTGATTCCCAGCCGCTGCAAGTACGGGATCTTCTCGATCAGACCGGCGAACGTGCCCCGCGTCTTCTCGCCGACACCGGAGCTGGGATGGCGCGTGAACCCGCGCACATGCATCTCGTACACGATGGTTTGCGCGGACGGCCGCCGCAGCGGCGCGTCACCTTCCCAGTCGTAACCCGACGAATCTACCACCACACTTTTCATGGCCGCCGCCGCGTTGTCGCCGGGGGCGTGGGCCGCGTCGCGGCTGTAGCGCTCCGGAACGACCACCGCACGGCCGTAGGGATCAAGAAGGACCTTGTGACGATCGAAGCGCAAACCGCTGGCCGGATCCCACGGCCCTTCGGCGCGGTAGCCGTAGATCTGGCTGGCCGCGACGCCGGGAAGAAGTACGTGCCAGTAGTGGTAGGTGCGGTTGGCAACGGGGTCGAGGCGGATCACGCGCGCGGGCGCCGCATCATCCACCGTGTCGAAAAGCAGCAGCTCGATGCCGGTGGCATGCTTTGAAAACACACTGAAGTTCGTTCCCCGGTCGGAAGGGGTCGCCCCCAGCGGCGCGCTGGAGCCCCGTGCGACCGTGTCGGCCACGCGGAGCCGCGCCGGATGCTGATCAGCATTGAGCATCAGATGCTCCCCTATGGCACCGCGCACGGCTTCGCATCCCAGATCTCGGCCGCATACTCGGCGATGGTGCGGTCACTGGAGAATCGTCCGGAACTGGCGACGTTCATGATGACTTTGCGCGACCAGTTCTCCGGGTCTGCGTACAGGTCCGACAGCGCACGGTCCGCCTCGAGGTAGGCGGTGAGATCCGCCAGATGCATGTAGCGGTCTCCGCGCGTCAGCAGCGTCTCGCGCAGGGGCTCGAAGATCCCCGGCTCGGTGCGGCTGAAATGATCCGAGAAGATCAGGTCCAGCGCGGCGCGAATTTCCGGTTCGTTGTGGTAATGCCAATACGGGCTGTACCATCCGGCACTGTCGGCGACCTGTCCCGCCGTCAGCCCGAACAGGAAAAAATTATCCTCGCCCGCGGCCTCCGCCATCTCGATGGTTGCGCCGTCGCGCGTACCGATGGTCAACGCGCCGTTCATCATGAACTTCATGTTGCTCGTCCCGCTGGCTTCATAGCCCGCGGTCGATATCTGGTTGGACACATCGGTGGCCGGGATCAGCTTTTCGGCCAGGGACACGCAGTACTCGGGCAGGAACACCACCCGGAGCCGGCCGCGCACCGCCGGATCGCTGTCGATGGTGGCCGCCAGGTTGTTGAGGAACTTGATGATCACCTTGGCCAGGTGATAGGCGGGGGCCGCCTTCCCGGCGAAGAAGAAGGTGCGCGGCGCCATCGCGAGGTCCGGATTCTCCCGCAGCCGGTTGTAGAGCACGACGATGCGCAGCCCGTTCAGAAGCTGCCGCTTGTATTCGTGGATGCGTTTGACCTGACTGTCGAAGATCGTGTCCGGGTCCACGACGACGCCGGATGTCGAGGAAAGCCACGCCGCAAACCGCTGCTTCATGGCGTGCTTGGCTTGGCGGACCGCGTCCCGGAACGCCCCGTCATCAGCAAACGGCTTCAGCGCCGCCAATTGGGAAAGATCAGTGATCCAGCCCTTCCCGATGGCGTCCGTGATGCAGCGGGCGAGGGCCGGGTTGGCCAGAAGAAGCCAGCGCCGCGGCGTCACGCCGTTTGTCTTGTTGCTGAACCGCTCGGGAAACAGCTCGGCCAGATCCTTGACCGTCGTGGTGCGCAGCAGGTCCGAATGGATCGCGGCGACCCCGTTGGTGCTGTGCGACCCGACAATGGCGAGGTTGGCCATCCGGATCCGGCGCAGGCTTCCTTCCTCCACGAGGCTCACGCGCTCGATGCGGCCCCCGTCGCCGGGAAAGCGGGTCCGCACCTCCTCAAGGAGACGGCGGTTGATCTCCAGGATGATGTCCAGGTGGCGCGGCAGCAGAAGCTCGAACCACGGCAGCGGCCACTTCTCCAGCGCCTCGGGCAGCAGGGTGTGGTTCGTGTAGGCGAGAGTCCGCCGTGTGATATCCCACGCCTCCTCCCACCCAAGTCCCCCCTCGTCGAGCAGGATCCGCATCAGTTCGGAGACAGCCAGGCTCGGGTGGGTGTCGTTGAGCTGTATGGCGGCCTTGTCGGGGAGGCTCCGCCAATCGGCGTTGCTCCGGCGAAAGCGCCGCACGAGATCCGCCAGCGAGCAGGCGACCAGAAAATACTCCTGCACGAACCGCAGCCCCTGCCCCATGCTCGTCGAATCATCGGGGTAGAGGACCCTCGTCAGGGATTCGGCCGAGAGCCGCTCGGCCAATGCGCCCACGAACTCACCGGCGCTGAACGCCTGAAAATCGAATGAGTGCGGTGCGGCGGCGGCCCAGAGCCGGAGCGTGTTGATCGTCCTGCCGCCATACCCGACCACGGGTCGGTCGAACGGCTGGCCGAGCAGGCTCGACGGCTGGCCGGGGACGGCGGCGAGGGTCCCGCTGCGCAGCTCGAACGAGCAGCCGAGCTTGACCTCCACCGTGTCCTGCGGCCGGGCGACCTCCCATGGATCGGGCCGGCGCAGCCAGTTGTCCGGCTGCTCATGCTGCCAGCCGTCGCGGATGGTCTGCCGGAAAATGCCATACTCATACCGCAGCCCGTATCCCATGGCAGGGATCTGCATCGTGGCCAGCGAGTCGATGAAGCATGCGGCGAGGCGGCCGAGCCCGCCGTTTCCAAGGCCGGCGTCGGGCTCCTGTTCGAGCAGGGCGAGCCAGTCGAGGCCCTTATCGCCGGCCGCGCGCCTCACAACCGGGTCGAGCAGGAGATTCATGACGTTGTTGGCCAGGGAGCGCCCGATGAGGAACTCCATGGACAGATAGTGGACGCGCTTCGGATCCTCGCGTTCGTAGGTCTGCTCGGTCTTGACCCAGCGCTGCGACAGGACATCGCGCACCGAACGGGCGACCGCCTCGTAGCGTTCGCGCGGACCGACCGCCGCAGGGTCGGCCACATGGTCGAACATGAGATGCCGTTCGTAGAGCGCGTCCTGCGTTCCCTTGAACGGGATCGGGCCACACCCGTACTGCCTGAGCAGTTCCTCCTGATCCGCCGAGGTCGTTGCGTCGGCCATGGTCATGTCGCCCTTCATGGCGGTATCCTTCCCCGTTCGACCGGCCAGCGGTCAGCCTCCGGTGCGCAGACGCCGATACAGCGCGTCCACATCCGAGCGCCGGCACAGTTGCGTCCCCGGAGTCATTGCCGTCGCGCTGCCGGTCGCCACCGCCAGGGTGAGGGCATCGCGCACGTCCCGCCCCTGGGCGAGGGCAAGCGTCATGGCTCCGACGAAGCTGTCGCCCGCCCCGACCGCGCTCTTCACCGCCACTTCCGGCGCGGGGAGGCGGACGATGCCCGACGCCGTGGCGAGCAGCGCCCCTTCATGCCCGAGGGTGACGGCCAGAATCTCCGCGCCGCCGGAACTGACCAGCTCCTTGGCCGCCTCGTCGAGGGCCTGCGGCTCCCGCAGGGAGCGGCCGACGAACTGCTCCATCTCACCGATGCTGGGTTTGGCCAAGAAAACGCCATGCCGCAGCGCCTCCCGCAGTGCATCGCCCGAACTGTCGACGACGAGCCGGGCGCCCCTGTCGGCGACGATGCGCGCGACCCTCGTATAGAAGTCGGCCGGCACCCCGCGCGGCAGGCTGCCGCTTGCGACGAGGTAGTCGAACTGGAGGATGTCCAGATCGTCCAGACAGGAGCGCCATTCGGCTTCACTCACCGGCGGTCCTTCCGCCGTGAAGCGGAACTCCTCCCGGCTCGACCGCTCGTAGACGACCTGGTTGATGCGGATCGTTCCGCCGATGGGGATGCGCCAATGACGGACCCCGGCGGCGCGCACCAGATCGTCGAAAACACCGCCCGCCGCCCCGCCGGACAGGTAGACCGCGATGGACCGGCCGCCCAGTTCGTTGATCACGCGCGCCGCGTTGATGCCACCGCCTCCGGGATCGATGCGCTGCTCCGTCGTGCGGACTTTCCTGACGGAACGGACCGTATCAGCCTGGCAGGACACGTCGATGCTGGGATTCAGTGTCAGCGTGACAATGGGTTTCACGGCACGTTCCTCCCTGGGCTCCGCCGGCAGCGAGCCGGCGCGCTTTTTGGAAGAACAACACAATGTGCCCCGCGCGGGCAGCGGAACACCCGGCCTCGTACGGAATTTCCCGTTCCGGCGAGCCTGCCGCCGGCGCACGGGATCCGGCGGGTGCGGGACCGCGACCTACTGAGCGGCGGCCGCGGCGACCTCCGGCCCGCCGGACTCGTCGAACGTGTCGGCCGCGACGTCCGGTCCCCATTCCTGCACCAGCGCGACCTTGCGCTGCTTCAGCGCGTCGATGCGCCGCTCCGAGCGCATGATCTCGGCGTTCGCCACCACCGGCGGGATGCCGTAGTAGAACGCCCAGCCCACCGCCGCGGCTCCATACATCACCAGCCAGGCCAGCGGATCGGAGAACACCTTCAGCGCAGCGCCGATGCCGCTGCCCTGCTTCCACAGCTCGATGGCGTAGGGCAGGCAGCCGCAGAAGTTCAGGCCGCCGACAGTGATCGGCGCCGGCTTCTCCGGGTCGCGGTCGATGGCGTAGGCGACGATCGTCGGGATCATGCCCAGACCGAAGAGGATGGAGGTGGGAAGCACCACCAGCGCCGCCGGCAGCAGGAGCATCAGGAACAGCCAGATGCTGCGCTTCTTCTTCTTGTTCTTGCGCCTGCCGGTGTCGCGCGGCGGTTTCTTCGCCATGGCTCCCTCTGCCCTCCCGGTCTACAAGGCGAAGTACAGGATGATGCCCGCCACCAGCAGCGTCGAGACGACGCTGGAGGCGATCGCCGCCACCTGCCGGCCGGTCGATTCGATGATGCCCTCGCGGTCGCCGACCGACTGCCGCAGCCGCTCGATCTCGCTGTTGGCCTCGCGGTAGGCGATCTGCGCCGCCTCGAACTCGGCGCGGTCGCGGCGCAGCGCCTCGGGGTCGTCGACGATCTTCAGCAGCTCGGCCAGCCGGCCGTTGTGCGCCGCCGCGTCGGCCTGCCGGCGCACCTCCTCCTGCTGCGGGCGGTTGTGGAAGCGGCGGAACGCCGGGTCCAGCAGCGCCACCATCCAGGCGCACAGGTGCGGCAGCGGCTCGGTGCCGGTGCGCACCTGCACGTCGGCGAGGATGGTCAGCATGGCGATGACCCGGCGCATCGGGTCGATGGACGCGGCGAGCTGGCTGTACAGCATCTCCTCGGTGCGCTTGTGCCGGGTGGCGAGGAAGGCGGCGATGTGGCGGTCGATGGGATCCTTGGTGCGTTCGCCGCCGGACGCCGCCCAATCCAGCGCGCGCAGCACCTCGGCCGGAGTCACCGGGTACTGGTTCGCCACCAGCGGGCTGATGCAGGGCATGCCCGGATTGGCCTCGTACAGTACGCGCTCCAGCCCGAGCCCCGGCGCGGTGCGGTCGAGGAAGGTGCGCAGCTGGTCGAAGGCGTGCACCAGCGGCACGAACTCCGGCTTGAAGTCGTTCTGGACGTTCACCCAGAACATGGGAAGCTGGTTGCCGATGATCTCGGCCACCGACTGCGGCGATTCCCCGCGCAGGAAGGCTTCGGCCAGCGCCGAGCCGACGCCGTCGGGCAGCACCGACTTGCCGCGGTAGCGGATCGGCGCGGTCGGGTCGAGCGCCATGCACACGCGCGCCACCAGCCGCTCGGCGGCGCTGCCGCCCTTGCCCGACGAAGCGGTCTGGATGGCGTTGGCGACGGCGTCGGCGCGGACGTCGTCGGCCATGCTGCGGCGCAGCCACTTGTCCAACTCGCCGCTCTCGATGACCGATGTCGCCGCCACCGGCGTGCGGCCGTAGGCGCGCGACAGCGTGCGGCAGTACCAGTACTCCTGCCCCTGGAACTCCATGGGGCGCGCCGCGCGCTTCGGGATCTGCGGCTGCTTGGGGCTGAGCCGGCGGCCCGACAGCCAGAGGTCGAGGTCGTTCAGCGTCCAGCGCTGCTTGGGATCGTCCACCAGCAGGCCGCGGATCACCTCGCCGATGCCGAGCGGCAGGCGCATCTGCCCGACCAGCGCCGGGTAGGAGCCGCGCTCGATCTTCGCCTGTGTCAGCGCCTCGTCGTCCAGGCTGGCGACCGGGTTGCGGCCCAGCAGCAGCACCAGCAGCGTCACGCCCAGCGAGTAGAGGTCGTCGGCGATGGTGCCGCTGCCGCGCCCGGACGGCATGGCCATGCCGCGTTCGATGGTCTCCAGCAGCACCGGCTGGCCATAGCCCGGCGGCGAGGTGACGCCCTCGCCGAGCATCAGCGTACCGGACGCCAGATCGCGGTAGAAGAAGTTGGACGGCCGGATGGCACCGTGCACCACGCCGCGGCTCGACAGTTCCTTGAGCGCGCCGACAACGAGTTGAACCACCTGCCGGGTCAGCTGCTCCTCGGGCATGGGCTCGATCGGCTCGCTCAGCGAGTTCATCAGCCGGCGGCCGGCCGGCTTCTCGAAGACCATGCAGTAGCGCCGCGCCTTGTCCAGCGGCCAGTCCACCACCCCCCAGTCGAGCAGCTTCATGATCGCCGAGTTGTCCACGTTGGCGAAGGTGGACAGCACGTCGGAGCGCGGCAGCATCGCGCCGTAGCAAATGACGGCGAAGGGTTCGGTCCGCTTGTCGCGCAGCGAGCGCGCCAGGAAGGCGTTGGCACCGACCGCGTTCAGTCCGGGCAGCGGCGTCCCCGGCACGATCTCGTACCGTTCGGCGAGCTTGACCGCATCACCCGACATGGCGCCGCGCTCGCTGGTGGCGGTCTGGGCGTCGGACGGCATGGCGGACGTTGTTCCTCGATCTCGGCACGCGGTATGGCCTGGCTGGCGTCGTCGATAAGGGAAGGTAACCGCTTACGGCGACGCGGTCGAGTGCGGCGGCGCGACGGCGCAGAACGGGAAAAGGCGCCCGATGGAAGCCATCGAGCGCCTTTGATCCGGCCCGGCGACACGTCGCCACAGGCGATGATACGAACGGAGCCTTCAGACTCCGCCCGGATCAGTCAGCGAACGGGTCGTTCATCAGGATGGTGTCGTCGCGCTCGGGGCTGGTGGACAGCAGCGCCACCGGGCACTGGATCAGTTCCTCGATGTGGCGGACGTACTTGACCGCCTGCGCCGGCAGCTCGTTCCAGGTGCGCGCGCCCTGCGTGCTCTCCTTCCAGCCCTCGAAGGTCTCGTAGATCGGCTCGACGCGGGCCTGGGCGCTCTGGCCGGCCGGGTAATAGTCCAGCTCCTGCCCGTCCAGGCGGTAGCCGACGCACACCTTGATCTCGTCGAAGCCGTCCAGCACGTCCAGCTTGGTCAGCGCGATGCCGTCGATGCCGCCGGTCTTGATCGCCTGGCGGACCAGCACGGCGTCGAACCAGCCGCAGCGGCGCTTGCGCCCGGTGACCACGCCGAACTCCTTGCCCCGCTGGCCGATCAGTTCGCCGATGTCATCCTTCAGCTCGGTCGGAAACGGGCCGGAGCCGACGCGCGTCGTGTACGCCTTGCAGATGCCCAGCACGTAGCCGACCGCCCGCGGCCCCATGCCGCAGCCGGTGGCGGCGTTGCCGGCCAGCGTGTTGGACGAGGTGACGAACGGATAGGTGCCGTGGTCGATGTCGAGCATCGAGCCCTGCGCGCCCTCGAACAGGATGCGCTTGCCGGCGCGGCGCAGCTCGTCCAGGCGCTTCCAGACCACCGCCATGTAGGGGAGGATCTTCGGCGCGATCTCCTTTAGCGGAACCAGCAGCTCTTCCGGCTTGATCTCCTGGGCGCCCAGGCCGCGCAGCGAGGCGTTGTGATGGAACAGAAGCTGGTCCACCTTCTCGGCCAGCAGCGCCTCGTCGGCGAGGTCGCACAGCCGGATGGCGCGGCGCGCCACCTTGTCCTCATAGGCCGGGCCGATGCCGCGGCCGGTCGTGCCGATCTTCGAGGCGCCGCGCGCCTCCTCGCGGGCGCGGTCCACCGCGCCGTGGATCGGCAGGATCAGCGGGACGTTCTCGGCCACCAGCAGGTTCTGCGGGTTGACGTCCACGCCCTTCTCGCGGATGCCCTCGACTTCCTTGAGGAAGGCCCACGGGTCGAAGACGACGCCGTTGCCGATCACCGACAGCTTGCCCTGCCGCACCACGCCCGAAGGCAGCAGGCTGAGCTTGTAGGTGACGCCGTTGATCACCAGCGTATGGCCGGCGTTGTGGCCACCCTGGAAACGGACGACGACGTCGGCCCGGCTGGACAGCCAGTCAACGATCTTGCCCTTGCCCTCGTCGCCCCACTGGGCGCCGACCACCGCCACGTTGGCCATGTCAGTCTCCGAATAAGAACAGGTGTTCCCGAAGGAAGAATTGGTCCGCTACTTCGCTGGCGACACCGCGCCGCCGGTATAAACATGGCTGCACGCCAGACGCCGGGCCTCGCCGCGGTCGTCCGCCGCGGGTTCCAGCCCGGCCACCGTCACCCAGCCCTGGGC
>JAEYOB010000098.1 GCA_023412175.1 Pseudomonadota bacterium
GTGGATGTCGCTGGTGCTTAGGGTACCCATGATGACCTCCTTGCGAAAATTGAACGCGCAATCCTCCCGGCCGGGCGCGTCACGCGGCGCCGGAGGCCAGGAGCGCCTGCAAAACCACCTCCTGGCGGAACGCCAGTGTCCAGCCAGCCGCTTCCCGCAGGTCAAAGAAGCCGCCCCGGCTGAATTCCCGCGCATCCACGCGGATCGCCACCTCGCCATCCAGGCGGGCGAGGAAATAGTCCGCGTCCACCACCCGGTCCGGGTAGAAGCAGCGGTAGCGCGCGAAGGGGCGGAGGTCCGCCTCGGACAGCGTGACGGCGAATTCCTCGAAGGTTTCGCGGATCACCGTGTCGATGGGCCGCTCGCCGGCTTCGCACTTCCCGCCGGGCAGGTTCCACATGCCGGCGTCCGGGGTCTCCTCGGCCGCGCGCAGCCCGAGAAGGATGCGCCCCTCCCCGTCCAGCAGCAGCAGGTTGCCCGTCGGCAGCGCCCCCACGACGACGCCATCGCTATCGCCATCGTTGCGCGGGACGATGCGGGGGGCCTCGCCAGGATCAGGCGCGGGCATTGGCCGTCCTCGCCACCCGCCGCACCGGCGGCTGCACCCGCTCCAGCAGGGTCTCGATCACCGCGTCGAGTTCGGGCGCCTCGTCCAGGGACGCGGACTTCTGGTCCCAATCCGTCAGGTCGCCGGCCACGTCCGAGTTCGCCTCGGCCCACTCGAACAGGTCGAGGAAATAGTCGAGGTTGCGCAGTTCCTCCTCCCGGCCCAGCCAGTCCTTGCGGCGCAGGTAGGCGTAGAGCGCCACCGCGAGGTTGGCGAGGCGCAGCATCCGCAGGAGGTCGTCGAGCACCCAGGAATAGGACCCAGTCGCCAGCCCCTCCTCGTCGCAGCTCAGCCACTCCGCGCCATGGGTGCGCACCATCCGGTCCAGCGGGGTGCCGGCAAGCACGCCCAGGCGGTAGACGCGGAAGCGGCTGGGGCGGGCATCCTCGATGACGAAGCGCAGGGAGCCGCAGAAGCCCTCGAAGGTGTCGCCGGGGAAGCCGGCGATGAGGTCGAGCTGGAACGGCACCCCGTACACCGCCAGCCACGGCAGGCCGCGGCGGATGGCCTCCAGCTTGTTCGAGCGCATCTCGCGGGGCACCGCGGGGTTGACGGTTTGCAGGCCGACGTTGACGAAGCCGAAACGGGCGCTCTTCAGCAGGCTCGCCAGTTCCTCGTCGATCATCTCCGGGCGGACGAAGCCGTAGAGATAGATATCGTGGGCGCGCTCGGGCTGCGACAGCCCGCGCAGCACCGCCTTGGCGTTGGCCATCTTGCCGCCGAGGATGGCGTCGGTGACCATGATCCGGCGCACGCCGCGCGCGATGAACAGCTCGAACTCGGCAAGCACCCGCTCCACCGGATGGTGGCGGAAGCCCAATTCCTGGGCGTCGAAGCCGCAGAAGGCGCAGGTGTAGACGCAGCCGCGGGAGGTCTCCCACCACAGGCTTTCCCAGTGCTCGGCCGCGGTCAGGTCGAAGAATCCCCGGCCGGAGGAATCCGGCAGGTAGTAGGAGGCGATCCGCCGCAGGTCGCTGCTGGCGCGGCTCTGGGCGCGCGCGGCGAAGTTGGCGTGGCCGGACAGGCCGTCGAGCACGTCCGCGCCGCTCACCAGCCGGTCGTAGCCGCCGTTCATCAGGCGGCGCAGCACCTCGGCGAACACTTCCTCGGAATCGCCGCGGAAGAACAGCTCGACGTCGGGAAAATCCCGGTGGAAGGCCGCGTCCGAATAGAGGACCGTCTGGCCGCCCATGAGGATCCGCAGGCCGGGGCGCAGCCGCTTGACGATGGGCAGCGCGCGGCGCAGCACCGCCTCGTTCCAGGCGTAGAGCCCGACCCCCAGGATGTCCGGATCGTGCGCCGCCAGGGCCTCGGCCACGGCGGCCGGGTCGCTGGCGCTGTCGAAGCTGATCAGCCGGATGTCGAACCGCTCGCGCAGCGGCGGGTCCGCGTGCACGCTGGCGCCCAGGAACATGGAGGCCGCCGAGTAGGGCTGCGACCATTCGCGGGGATCGTAGACGGTGGGGAGCAGGAGCTTCAGGGGCTGCATGTCGTCCAGGCGCTCTAGAGGGAATGGGGAAGGCCGAGATAGTCGAAGGCCGGCAGCGGCGGCGCCGGCCGGAAGCTGAGTCCCCGGTCCGCCGGGCACAGCGGGTCGCGGCCGAGAAAGCGGCCCGCGGCCTGGGAACGGATCCGGCAGCCGCCCCGGCAGGTCGCGAAGGCCGAGCAGGAGAAGCAGCCCTCGTCGCGGCCGTTGCGCAGGCTGTCCAGCCGGGGGTTGCGGTAGATGTCGGCGAAGCGCTGGTGGCGCACGTTGCCGACCACGAAGTCGTTCATCATTGAGCAAGGGCGGACGTTGCCCTGGGAATCGATGGTCATCAGCTCCTTGGCGGCGATGCAGCCCCAGCCGGCGAGGTGGGGGATGCGCCCGCCGCTGCACACCACCGGGTTCACCGGGCCCGACACGTCCAGGGAGTCCTCGGCCCCGGCCGCCTCGTCGATGGCGGCAAGGACCCGGTAGTAGTTGTCGGGATCGTCGATCAGGCTGCGGTCGTCGGAGACGGCGCCGGCCGGGCGGAGCGGGTTGAACTTCACCTTGTCCACGCCGAGGTCACGCCCCAGCGCCACGAACCGGGCGACGGCGTCGCGGCTCATGTCCGGGCGGAAGGTGCACTTGATGGCGATCCGGGTGCCGGCACCGGTTTCCCGGCGGACGGCGGCGAGGTTGGCGATTCCGGCGACCGCCCGGTCGAAGCTGCCCGCCCCGCGGAACCGGTCGTTGGCCCGCGCGTCGGGACCCTCGATGCTGATGGTGATGGTCTTGAGGTCCCGCTCCAGGATCCTGGCCGACAGCGCCCGGCTGAGTTGGAGCCCGTTGGTCGTCATGCTGACCGAGATCTGACGGCTGCGCGCGCCGTCGAGGTAGGCGAGCAGATGGTCCGGGAACATCAGCGGCTCGCCCCCCGCAAGATCGACCCGGAACACCCCCGCGTCGCGCAGTTGGGCGAACACGCCGTCGACCTCCTCCGGCGTCATCTCCGTCTGGCGCTTCAGCCCGGCCCGCTTGGGCTCGTCGTAGCAGATGGCGCACCGGAGGTTGCAGACGCTCGTGTAGTCGAAATAGACGTTGAGCGGCGCCGACAGGCCGCCGACGCGCGGCGCGCGCGTCGCGACGCGGACC
>JAEYOB010000123.1 GCA_023412175.1 Pseudomonadota bacterium
GTGCTGGACGGGGACGGCGTGCGCGCCGCCGGACCGGTCGGCGGCGCGGTGCGCTGGGACGCGCTGAGCGGCCTGCGCCTGCGCTATTACGCGGCGCAGCGCGACCGGGCGGACGGCTGGCTGGTGCTGACGCTCACCGGCGGCGGCCGGGTGCGCGTGGAATCGACCCTGGAGGGCTTCGACGCCCTGGCCGAGCACGCCGCCGACGCCGCCCGGCGCAACGGCGTCCGCCTCGACCGCGCGACGCAGGACAATCTTCTGGCGCTGGGTATCGACGTTTAGCGGCGTTTAGAGCGGATCGCGGGAGCCCTGAAAGGGCGGAAGCGTGAATCCGCTCGTTGAAACGAAGATGCTAACGCACCGCCGTCGGCCGTTTGGCCTTCGGCTCCGAATCCTCGGCCGACAGGGTGACCAGCATGTAGCGCAGCCGCTGCGAATCGGCCTCGCTGATGCCGGGGGACGGCCTGGCGGCGGCCTGCACCGGAGCGTCCTGTACCGGCCGGGGCGCCGGCCTCGCCACCGCCACCGCGGTCCGCGGCGGGGCGGACCGGCCGCGCTGTCCGGCTCTGGCCTCCAGGATGCCGTCGCTGCGCCGGTCGGGCCCCCTCGGCGTCCAGGTGCGGAACGGGCCAGTGTCGAGATGCACGTGCCCGGTGTGCGGGTACAGCGCGTAGCCGCCGCGGCGCATGGCCGCCGCCTCCTCGAAGACGCGCTCCGGCTCCACGCCGGGGATGCGGATGTCGGCCGCCTGACCACGGATGTGGTAGCTGTTCTCGGCGACGTTGGCGTTGCTCCGCGCCAGCGAGGCGTTGGTCGCCGCCGAACGGTAGCCGGAACTCAGGTGGATCGGCGCGCTCTCCTCCAGGCCGAGGCGCTGGCGCAGCTCGACCAGCGTGTCGATCAGGCCGGGATCGACGGGCGCCGCCAGCCCGGTCCGCCGGTCGCGGAACAGCCCCGACAGCTCGGCCAGCGCCTGCGGGTCGTAGCCGCCGGACGGGCGCCAGTAGGTGGTGGAGACGGCCTCGCCGCTGGCCGGGTGCACCAGCACGATGGAGCGCGGCGCGCCGGTCATGGGGCCGGGGCTGGCGCAGCCCGCGAGCAGGGCGCCGACGAACATCACGAGCGCGGCGGCGCGCACAAAAGGCGGCACGGCGACCTCCGGTTCCCCTTGAGGTTGCGACCGGCCTTCATACCATAATTGTCACAATCGGTTACAGGCCGAACTTAGAACGGCACGCGAGATCCGCCGCCACTGTGGGATTTCTGCGTCAGTGCGTGCCGCGCGTTCGCCTCATACCGGCGGCGCTTGAACGCTTCCATCGAGCGCCGCCGGTGAAACCCGACAGATCAATGCGATGGCATTGATTGAAAGGGTGATGCGGACGACGCCTTCAGGCGCCGGCCGTATCAGACGCGTTCCAGCACCAGTTCCATGCCTTCGCGGGCCACCAGCGTGCCGGGGCGCCGGCGTGCGGCCTCGGCGGCGATGGCGTCCAGCTCGTCGTCGGTGCGCGCCGGTTCGTGGTGGAAGATCACCGCCTGCCCCACCCCGGCCGCGTCAGCGACGCGCAGGCACTCCTCCCAGGTGGAATGGCCCCAGCCGACGCGCGCCGGGAACTCGGCGTCGGTGTAGGTGCTGTCGTAGATCATCACGTCGGCGCCGCGCACCAGGTCGAGCACCGCGGGGTCGAGGGTGCCCGGCGTGTGCTCGGTGTCGGTGACGAAGCACAGGCTGCGGCCGGCGTACTCGACGCGGTAGCCGACGGCGCCGTTCGGGTGGTTCAGCGCGCCGGTGACCACGCGCACGCCCGGCGCCGGCTCCAGCACCGCGCCGCAGGCGAACTCGCGGAACGACAGGTCGGCGGTGAAGGTCTCGATGGGGATCGGGTAGAGTGGCGGGCGCATCATCGAACCGATCACCGCGCGCATCGACTCCCCCGGCGGCAGGTGCCCGGACCAGACGCGCAGCCGGCTCGCCGGGTCGAAGGCGGGCGCGAAGAACGGCAGGCCGCAGATGTGGTCCAGGTGGCTGTGCGTCAGGAACAGGTCGAGATCGACCGGCCCGCCCCCGCGCAGCGTCTCGCCCAGCGCGCGGAGGCCGGTGCCGGCGTCGAACACCAGCAGCGCACCGCCGCAGCGCACCTCCAGGCACGCCGTGTTGCCGCCGGTGCGGACGGTGTTGGGGCCGGGGGAGGCGATGCTGCCGCGCACCCCCCAGAAGCGAGCGCGCAGGGAAGTGGTCGGGTCGCGGTCGGGACGGGACGTCATGGTCCGGGCATGGTGCGTGACCGGCGGCACCCAAGTCGAGTGAAAACTATCCGTCCGGACGGGGGGTGGCGCACCCGTAGAGCCCCTATATCTTGGGTGTCCAAACCCATAAGATGTGGTAGGTTTCGCCCCGCACCTCTTCTTCGCCGCGCCCCTTCCGGCGCCGGGATCGTCACGGATGGACCCTGACAAGCTCGCCAAAGTTCTCGCCATGGCCGAGTCGGAGCACCAGGGCGAGGCGCTGTCCGCGTTGCGTGCCGCGCGCATCATGCTGTCGCGCGCCGGGATGAACTTCCGCGATCTGGCCGACGGCGCCCGTCCCCGGCCGGCGGCGGGTGCACCGTCCCCCGAAGCCCCTCCCCCGCCCGCCAAGGCGCCGCCCGCCGACGAGGTGGCGCTGGCCCTGCGCCGGCAGGTCACCGACCTGGAGCGCGAGTTGGCGGCGCTCAAGCGCCAGCTCGACAAGACGAGCGGCGAGCTGGACAAGCAGAAGGACGAGGCGGACCGCTGGCGCTCGCTGGCCCGCGAGACCGCGGAGAAGCTGTGGGACCTCGGCAAGGCGCTGGAACGCCGGCGCATCCGCCACACCACGGCCGACAAGCGGCGCGCCATCCTCGACCATCTTCAGGATCCCGGCAGCGCCATGCTGTCCGACCGCGAGATCGCGCGCCGCGTCGGCGCCTCGCCGCAGGTGGTGGCGCACTGGCGCCGCCGTCTGGCCATCGGCGGCCGCAAGGTGCGGCTGATCCCGGTGCAGCCGCGCGGCCGCGGCCTGTGG
>JAEYOB010000150.1 GCA_023412175.1 Pseudomonadota bacterium
CGAACCCAGCGACCTCACCGTCGCCGCCAACGGCGCCTACAACACGGGCTTCATGGGGTTCGGGCGGTCGCCCGAAGTCCTGGAGCTGCTGGAATGGATAGCCGAGCGCGTCCACCGCCGGGGCTTCAACGCCTTTTCACAAGGGATGTTCTGCGAGCAGAGGTTCTTCAACCTCGGCGTGACGTTCCTGAAGGACCGTTTCCGGCCGATCACCCTGGAAAGCTACAACGTCGGCTATTGGAATCTGCACGAGCGCGCGATCACGCAGCGCGCCGGAGCGTATTTCGCCAACGAACAGCGCGTGGCCTTCTTCCACATGAGCGGCTTCGATCCGGAGAATCGCGACCGGCTGTCCGTGTACGACGAGCGTTACGATCTGACGAACCATCCGCAGGCCGCGATCCTCCGGGTGCTCGCCGAGGAGTATCGGGGGCTGTTCGCCGACGTGCCGTTCCCCCCGCACGCCGGCTACAGGTTCGACGTCTACAACGGCATCCGGCTCACCCCGGCGATACGGCGGCACTATCACACACACGGCGTTCTGCGCGGCGTGGTGTCGCTGGACGACGCGCTCGCGGCCGCAAGGCAGCACAAGGACGCCGGCGACCCCGGCAAGGCGGCTCAGATCTATGCCGGCATTCTCCAGAAGGCACCGCGCAACATCGACGCGATCTACGGCTACGGCATCGCCGCCGAGCAGCTCGGCAACCGCATCCAGGCCCGCCAGCTCTTCCACCGGCTGCTTGCCATCGCCCCCGACCATGCCGAGGCGGCAGGCCGCCTCGCCGTCCTGGAACGGGACGGGAATTGAACGTCCTCTCCGCGGTGGCGTCGCATTCGGTTTCCGTATGCCCCAGGTCGACTCCATTGAACAGAAACTATTGCTGGCCTACCGGACGGCGATCCCATACCGCTGCTGCAAGACCCTCCCGCCCATGAACCAGATCGACGGTATCGTCGCGTGATCCCGAAACTTCTTCACCAGCTCTGGAAGACGCCAACGATTCCAGCGCGTTTCGAGACGCTCCGGCAGAGCTGGCTGACCCGGCACCCGGCCTGGGAGTACCGGCTGTGGACCGACGCGGACATCGCCGCGTTCGTGGCGCGGGAGTTCCCCGGTCTCCTGCCCGTGTTCGAGGGATACGCACAGCCGATCTGCCGTGCCGACCTGGCCCGCTACCTCATCCTGAAGCGCCATGGCGGGCTGTACGTCGATCTCGACTTCGAATGCTTCAAGCCGATCGACGGCCTGCTCGGGAACAGCCCGTTCGCCATCGGCCTCGAACCGGCGTCCCACCTGGCTCTGGACAAGGCCGCGGAGCGGCGCATGGAGCGGGTGCTCTGCCCGTCCCTGATCGCCTCGGTCCCCGAGCATCCCTTCTGGGATCATGTGCTGGGCCACATCCGGCGCAACGCCCGCGAGGCGGACGTGCTCGACGCGACCGGACCGTTCCTGCTGACGCGGGCCTACGAGGATTACCGGGGGCCGGAGCCGGTGACCCTGCTGCCGGCCGAAACCATCTACCCAGCCGACAAGATCGAGTGCTGGGAAGGCCGTCTGTTCGACATCGCGCACTGGGAGGCGGTCACGCGCGACGCCCACGCGCTGCACCACTGGGACGGCACCTGGTTCCGCGGAGAGGCGGCGTTCGAGTCCAACCGGCCGCGCCGGCTGCGCCTCAATCTCAGCGACGGCACCGGGCCGCTCGCGGGGGCCGCGGAGCCGGCCGACGGGAAGCCGCTGGTGTCCTGCCTGATGGTGACGCGCGACCGCTTCGAACAGGCGGGCCTGTCCATAGAATGCTTCCGGGGGCAGACCTATCCGAATCGGCAGCTCGTCATCATCGACGACAGCCGCGACGACCGGCTGGCCGCCCACGTGGCCGCGCTCGGCGATCCGCTCATCGTCATCGAACGCTCGCCCACGCCCGCGGCCACGCTGGGCGAGGCGCGCAACCGCGCCGTCGATGTGGCGGCCGGCTCCCACGTCTGCCAGTGGGACGACGACGACCTCTACGACCCGCTGCGCCTGGAGTTGCAGGTGGCGGCGCTGCTGGGCGCGCGGGCGCGCGCCTGCATGCTCACCCGGTGGACGATCTGGTGGCCCGACGCCGGGCGGCTGGCCATTTCGGGACGCCGGACCTGGGAAGGTTCGCTGCTGTGCGAGAAGGCGGTGCTGCCCCGCTATCCCGCCCTGCGCCGCGGCGAGGACACACCGGTCGTCGACGAGTTGCTGCGCGGCGTCCGCGTCGCGCACCTCGACGAGCCCCGCCTCTACCTGTACGTCGTCCACGGCCGCAACACCTTCGGCAGCGATCATTTCGATGCCCATTGGCAGAACGCGGGGGACCGCTGGCTGGGCGAGCGCTACCAGGCCGTATGGGCCGAACTCGCCAAGCGGCTGCCCCTGGACGCGTACGTCCGGCTCCGCCCGCCGGTGCCTGCCAAGCACGGTTCCGGCCGGAAGTCGACCTGGGAGCGCGTCCTCTCGGACACAACGGCCATACTGGCCTCCAATCCGGAGAACGTCGGCGCGAAGGCCAGACGCGCCGGTGCGCTCATGCACCTCGACCGCCTGGACGAGGCCGAAGCGGCGTTCCACGAGCTGTGCGTCGCCCACCCGGCCGAATCCTTCGGGCTGGACGGGCTCGCCCGCGTGGCAGCGCGCCGGCGGCGGTGGCTGGAGGCGCTGAATCGCTGGGAAACCACGCTGGCGGCCTTCCCGGAACACTGGCATGGCATGCTCGGACACGCCCAGACATTGCTCGAAATCGGCCGGTTCGAGGAAGCCGAGGCGCTGTACGCCGAGGTGGCGCGCCGCCAGCCGCAGCACCCCTTCGGCCACACCGGCCTCGCCGAAGCCGCCGCCCGCCGGCGCGACTGGGACACCGCGCGCCAGCGTTGGCAGCAGGTTGTCACCCACACTCCCGGCTCGGCGCAGGCGATCGTCGGGTTGCTGGCCGCGCTGTCCGAACTTGGACGGCTCGACGAAGCGGAAGACCTCCTCGCAGCCTCCGCAGCGCACCTCGGCAGGGCCGATACGGTTCTGGCGCGCGCCACGCTGTTGCAGAGGCGCCATCAGGGGGCGGCCCTGCTCGCGCTGCTCGACGGGCATCTCGATGTGGTCGAAGCCAACCCCAGCCTGCGCAGCCTGTATTTCCACGCCGCGCAGACCACGCACGGCGACACCGCGAAGGCCGCCGCCCTGCTGGCGCCGCCGGAACCGGACGGCACACCGCCGGCGTGGGCCCAGGCGGTCGCCTGCGCCCACGCCC
>JAEYOB010000175.1 GCA_023412175.1 Pseudomonadota bacterium
AGCCACGGCGCCAGCCGCTCCTGCCCGACCCACAGCGCCAGCGCCAGCGCCGCCGTCGCTGCGGCCATGCGCGGCAGGGCCCGCTTCAGCCGCGCGTCGGCGGTGAACAGGCCGCGCCGGTGCAGCAGCCATGCCAGCAGTCCGGCGTTGACCCATGCCGCCACCGAGGTCGCCGTGGCCAGCCCGACCTGCGCCAGCGGCCCCATGAGCGCCACCTTCAGCCCGACATTGACGAGCATCGCCACCAGCGCCACCCGCACCGGCGTCGCCGTATCGTGCCGCGCGTAGAAGCCGGACACCAGCGAGCGGATCACCACGAAGGCCGGCAGGCCGAGCGCATAGGCCTGCAAGGTTGCCGCCGCCTGCGCGGCGTCGGTCGGGCCGAAGCGGCCGTGCTGGAACAGCACCGAAAGGATCGACAGCGCCGACACCAGGAAGGCCGCCGCGCAGGGCAGCGTCAGCACCAGCGTGAACTCCACCGCGCGGTTCTGGCTCTCCACCGCTCCGGCTTCGTCGCCGCCCTTGATGCGCCGCGCCATCTCCGGCAGCAGCACCGTGCCGATGGCGATGCCGATCACGCCCAGCGGCAACTGGTTCAGGCGGTCGGCGTAATACAGGTACGACACCGCGCCGGTCGGCAGCAGCGAGGCAATCAGGGTATCCACGAACAGGTTGATCTGCGTCAGGCCCGAGCCCAGCGCCGCCGGCCCGAGCACGGTGAGGAACCGCTTCACCCCCGACGTGATCCTCGGCCAGACGAGGCGCAGCACCATGCCCGCCTTCCTGGCGTCCCAGGCCACGTACAGGTACTGCGCCAGCCCGGCGACGAACACGCCGGTCGCCAGCGCGTGCCCGACCGTGGGCATGAACGGCGCCGCCGCGAGCATGGCGACGATCAGGCAGAGGTTCAGCAGGATCGGCGCCGCCGCCGCCGCCGCGAAGCGCCCGACGCTGTTCAGCACCCCGGCCAGCAGCGATTCCAGCGACATGAACAGCAGGTACGGGAAGGTGATGCGGGTGAACAGGACCGCGAGGTCGAACTTCTCCGGCTCGTCGGCGAAACCCGGCGCGAAGATCAGCATGAACTGCGGCATGACGACGATCAGCACGACGGTCAGCACGCCGAGCACCAGCAGCAGGACCGCCTGAACCTCCTCGGCGAAGCGCTTTGCCCCCTCTTTGCCGTCCTGCACCAGCGCCCCCGAGAACAGCGGGACGAAGGCAGCGCTGAACGCCCCTTCGGCGAACAGGGCACGGAAATGGTTGGGCAGCCGCAGGGCCACGAAGAAGGCGTCGGCCACCGGCCCGGCGCCCAGCAGGGCGGCGGTGAGGATGTCGCGCAGGAAGCCCAGCACGCGGCTGACCAGCGTCAGGCCACCGACGGAAAGGATGTTGCGAAGCACTCGGAACCCCAGAACTGCGGCGCCGGCATGCTCCCGGCGCGGCGCATCCTACCGATTCCGGCTGTTTCGTCATCAAGGATCCACGTCTAGGATCGCGCGTCACGACAATCTCATGGACCGACCATGCCGCAGCCCCTTCCGCTTTCCTACCTCGAAGCCGGCGAGAGCGTCGGCGGGACGCCGCTCCTCGTGCTGCACGGGCTGTTCGGCTCGGCGCGCAACTGGCAGACGCTGTCCAAGCGCTTCGGCGAGCGGCGGCACGTCTACGCCCTGGACCTGCGCAACCACGGCGGCGCGCCCTGGGCCGACAGCATGAGCTATCCGGAGATGGCCGGGGACGTGCTGCGCTTCCTCGACGACCGCGGCTACCCGCGCGCTGCGGTGGTCGGCCACTCCATGGGCGGCAAGACGGCGATGACGCTGGCGCTGAAGCACCCGGACCGGGTGGAGCGGCTGGTGGTGGCGGACATCGCGCCGGTGACCTACACCCACACCCACGCCCCCTTCATCGCCGCCATGAAGGGCGCCGACCTGGAAGGATGCACCCGCCGCTCCGAAGTCGAGGCGCAACTGGTGGACGCCGTGCCGGAGGCGCCGCTGCGCTCCTTCCTCTTGCAGAACCTCGTGCTGGAGAACGGCCGCTTCCGCTGGCGCATCAACCTGGACGCGGCGGGCGCGGACATGAACAAGCTGATCGGCTTTCCGGACCTGGGCGACGCCCGCTATGAAGGCCCGACGCTGTTCATCGGCGGCAGCAGGTCCGACTACGTCACGCCGGAATACGAGCCGGAGATCCGCCGCCACTTCCCGAACGCCCGGATCGAGATGCTTCCGGGCGGCCACTGGATCCACGCCGAGCGGCCCGAGGAGTTCGCGGCGCTGGTCGAGGGATTCGTCTGAGCCAAACGCAAACGGGGGCCTTCCGGCCCCCGCGCGCGTCCATGGACCGGGCGTACGCTCAGATCACGTTCTGCTTGGCACCCTTGCCCATGCCCGGCGTCTGGCGGAAGGCATCGATGATGTACGGGGCGAGCGCCTGGCGCATGTTGCGCAGCCACTCGTGGATGATGATCAGCGAGCGCGACGCCACCGGCGGCGTCATGCCGAGCTTCACCAGATCCTCGCGCGTCATCTGCGCCACCTGGTCCAGACGGTGGCCGGTCAGGCGCGCCCAGGCCGGCGCGGTGCATGGCGCCATGGAAATGACCTGGAGGCCTTCGCGCTCCATCATCTCCGCCTTGCGGCGGGCGTAGTTGGAATCCTCGAGCTGGCTGAACGGACCCGACGTGCCGTTCTCGACCAGGACGCGCTTGGCCTTCGGCGCGATGGTGGCGATGCGCTCCAGCGTCGCCATGCCGGTGGAGAGCGAGGCGAGATCCACCGTGACCGGCACCATGAAGGTCAGCCGCTCGCCGTCGCCGACGTAGTAGTCGAAGCCCGACACCTCGGCCCAGTTGAAGAACCACTGGCTGATGTTGCCGCCGAAATCGAAAAGGCGGCCGCCGCGCTGCAGTTCCGGGCCGATCTGGTCCCAGAACTCGTAGAAGCCGTCGCCCGACCCCATCATGTTCATGAAGTCCTGGGTGATGCGGCGGTGCTCGACCACCTCCGGCCCGAACAGGCGGGCGAGGCGCTCGTTGACCTCGTACTCCACGACCTTGAGCTGAAGGCCTTCCAGCATGGCCGTCGCCATCAGGTGATGGGACAGCAGCGTCTTGCCGACGCCGCCGCGGTCGTTGAGGACGAAGATCGTACCCAGCATGGGATCGCCTTTCAAAAGTCTAGTCGTCATGTCGTTGTTGACCGGGGATTCCGGCGGACGTATGGGCGGAAGGGAGCGTGCGGGAGGAACCGGCGGCGATTCCGGCGCGGCGGCCGCTTCCTCGACGCGAAGCTCCGGTTCGGGATCCGGGGCCGGGGACGGGACGACCAGTTCCGGTTCCGGCTGGGACTCGGGTCCGGCGACAACGGCTTCCGGCTCCGGCCCGGTGTCCGGCGCAGGGTCGTCGGGCTCCCCGGCCGCTGCCGTGTCCTCGACGGGGCGGCCGGCGGCCATGGCGGCTTCGTGGATCGCGGCCAGCGTCTCCGGCGAGGTGGGCTCACCCTCGTCGCCGTCCGGCCCCTCGCCGTTGCGCATCTCGACGCCGACCAGGAAGAAGGCGGAGCGCAAGGTGACGGGGGAAATCGGCTGATCGTCGCGGGCGCTGATGCCGAGCTTCGCCAGCACGTCCGAGATCTGCGCCCAGGACAGGCCACGCTCGCGCATCAGGCTGATGTCGGAATAGCTGTCGCGGACCGCCTGCATGGCGCTGCGGTTGCCCTGCGGGCGATCGGCAAGGAGCCGCTCGAGTTCCGTGCGATCGATCGACACCGTGGCAATCCGGAAAAGGGAGGCAGTTCGGGGCGGTGCGGTCGCCGAAGGAATCCTTCCCTTCGGCCGGCGAAAAATAGTACAAGCAACTGCAAGGCGCAAACGGTTTCCAACACTCCGCAACGGGGTTAAACGTGTGACACGGCGCGCCACATCGAAGAAAACGAACAGCGGGCATTTGGGCTTCGAGGATTGATCGGGGAATGGCCCAGGAATTCCGGTCGCTGCGTACCACGGCGCAATCCATAGGCTTCCACGAACTGCGGCAGGCGCTTGAGATCTCGTCGCTCAAGCAGGACCTCGAACGTGTCGCCCGCGACACCGACGACCTGCGCGCCCATATTGAGGACGCGGTCGAGGAAGTGCGTACCCGGTTCGCCGCGCTGACGCCCGAGGAACTGGCGGACGCCAGCCACATGGCGCCGCTCCTGCAAGCGGCGGTCAAATCGCTGCTGGACATCCGGGACGCTGCACGGCGCATCGAGGTGAACAGCGGCCCGATGGCCGATGCCGACCGTCCCGACCCGCCGCCCCTTTCGCTGCTGCACGCCGCCCGGCCGGAAGCGGTCCACCCGGCGGAACCGCCCCCTGCCCCCATCCCCGCGCCGACACCGCTGCCGCAGCCCCGCCAAACGGCCACCACCGCGCCGCAGGTTACCGCCGCCCCCAGCGCGGCGTCTTGGCTGAACCAGCCCAGCGCCCCGCCGTCCCGCACTCCGCCCAACGCCGACC
>JAEYOB010000210.1 GCA_023412175.1 Pseudomonadota bacterium
GTCTTGCGCCACACGATGTCGTTGAGGATCCAGAATCCCAGGTCCTGCAGCACCGAGCCGACACGGAAGATGTTGTGGTAGCTGCCGATCACCCACAGCGTGCCGTTGGGCTTCAGCACGCGGCGCACCGCGCCGAGCCAGTCGCGGGTGAAGGCGTCGTAGGTGGAGAAGTCCTGGAACTTGTCCCAGTCGTCGTCCACGCCATCGACGCGGGTGTGGTTCGGGCGCAGCAGCTCGCCGCCGAGCTGGAGGTTGTAGGGCGGATCGGCGAACACCATGTCGACCGACCCGGCCGGCAGCCCATTCATCAGGGACACGCAATCCCCAAGGAGAATCCGATTCGGCTCCAGCATACCCACACCCGTCATTTTCAGCGAATCACCTGGACCGACAATGATTCAGGCCCGAGTCGCCGTCAACGGGATTTTTCCCAAAGAGTCTTGGGAGTCAGCGTCTTAGCGCAATGAGTTCAGACACAGGGCCAAATTTGGTGCGGTGATGGGGCGTGGGCCCCAAGCGCTTGAGTGCGTCAAGATGAATCGGGGTGGGATAGCCGGCGTTGCGGTCCCAGCCGAAATCCGGGAACTGGGCGTGCAGGTCCAGCATGACGCGGTCGCGTTCGACCTTGGCGACGATCGACGCGGCGGCAATGGACAAGCTGGTGCTGTCGCCCTTCACGACGGTCTGGACCGCGCAGGCCAGCTTCGGCGCCTTGTTGCCGTCCACCAGTGCGTGGGTCGGCGCAACGCTCAGCCCTTCCACGGCGCGGCGCATGGCGAGCAGGGCGGCGTGCAGGATGTTGATCTCGTCGATCTCCGCCACCGTCGCCTCGGCGACGCAGACGGCCAGCGCGTGTTCGCGGATCAGCGGCGCCAGTTCCTCGCGGGCTCGGACGGTGAGCTTCTTGCTGTCGTGGATGCGCCGGGCGACCGCTTCGGGCAGTCCGCCGGGGGGCAGCACCACGGCGGCGGCCATGACCGGCCCGGCGAGCGGCCCGCGGCCGACCTCGTCCACGCCGCAGACGATGGCCTGCGCGCCGCATGCGGTTTCGAGGGTGAGGTCGGGGCGGAGGGTGGCGGCTTTCATGGCCCGCAGCATAGCGGGGCATGAGGCGGGCGCAAGCGCCTCACACCGGACGCTGCAAGGCCGCCGTCAGTCGGGAGCGGAGGTTACGAAGCCGGCCCTCTCCACCTCGATGCGCTTGTTCCGCAGATGCGTCTTCAGGATGTGGGCCAGCCCCTGGCCGTCTCTGCGGATGAGGGCGTTAACCATGGCGTCGTGCTCGCACATCGCCAGTTCCCAATGGCTGTCGGGGATGGGGGCCACGAACCGCGCGCGGCGGATGCGTGCGACCACTGACTCGTACAGGCCCGACAGGACGGCGTTGTCCGCCGCCTTCACGATGGCTTCGTGAATGAGGCGGTTGAGGCGGTAGTAGGTCGCGAGGTCGCCCCGCTGGTGCGCGTCCTTCATCGAGAGGTTGAGGGTTTTGATCTCCTCGATCTCGCCGGCCGTGATGCGCTGGCACGCGAGTTCGCCCGCGATGGCTTCCATCGCCTCGCAGACGTCGAAGAGGTCGGAAACGTCCTTGGTGGACAGCTTCGCCGCGCGCGCTCCCCGGTTGGGAAGCAGTACCAGATATCCTTCGGCCGCCAGCACCTTGAGCGCCTCCCGCAGCGGTGTGCGCGAAATCCCGAAGGTTGTACAAAGCTCGCGCTCCGGAACCCGCGCGCCTGGGGCAATCTCTCCGTCGATGAGCATCTGTCTTAATTGCAAAACTATCTGGTCATGCCGCATGGGGACTCTCCCTTAATCCCCCATATTATGAAGGGGTACAGTTTTGCATGCAATCATTATTGTTAACCGAAAAAATGGTTCGTTGGGCATTGCAAAGTGCACAAAAATGAATGCAGAATGCGCGACAGGCCGGGTTTTTGGCGGCCCATCACGTCTCAATGCGTGCAGGGAGCAACCAGGAGTTTACATGTCGGCATCGATGTTCACGGATATCCGGATGGCCGGCGTCACCGCCGCCGAAGGTGGTGGCGGATGAGCGAAGTGACGGGCGCCGGCCAGGAACCGGAACTGCTGTATGACGTCCGCGACGGTGTGGCGTGGCTCACGTTCAACCGGCCCAAGACCCGGAACGCCCTCACCTTTGCGATGTACGCCCGCCTTGAGGAGATCTGCGGGGCGATCGAAACGGACCGGTCCATCACCGCGATGGTCGTCACCGGCGCCGGTGACAGGGCCTTCGCCGCAGGCACGGACATCAGCCAGTTCCTGGCCTTCCAAAGCGCCGATGATGCGCTGGCGTACGAACGGCGCATCGATCAGGTGCTGACCGCCCTGGAGAAATGCCGGGTACCGACCATCGCCGCCATCTCCGGCGCGTGCACCGGCGGCGGCGCGGCCATCGCGGCGTGCTGCGACCTGCGCTTGGGGACCCAAACGGCCCAATTCGGCTTTCCCATCGCCCGAACCCTCGGCAACTGCCTGTCCATGAACAGCATCGCGCGGCTGACCGCCCTGATCGGGCCGGCGCGGGTCAAGGACATCATCTTCACGGCGCGGCTGCTCGGGGCCGAGGAGGCTCACGGCATCGGTCTTCTTCAGGAGGTGGTCGCGGACCACGCCGGGCTTCTCGGCCGAGCGGAACAGCTGGCCCGCCTTGTCTCCGGACACGCCCCCCTGACCCTGCGGGCGACGAAGGAGGCGCTGCGCCGCCTTCAGGATAACGGCGCGGGGCACGGCGATCAGGATCTCATCCTGATGTGCTACATGAGCCAGGACTTCAAGGAAGGGATAAATGCCTTCCTGAGCAAAAGGAATCCGAATTGGCGTGGGGAATAAACTCCGCACTGCCCAATAAATGGGAATTGATCATGTCTGATTCATTGCTGTCGGTCATATCGCCTGCTCCGGGCTCCGAGGAAAAAACTTTCCTCGAACTTCAGGACGGAACGATGTGGTCCTACGGTCGCTTCTTCGCTCACGCCGGCCGCCTGGCCAACGTCCTGCTCAGCCTGGGCGCCAAGCCCGGCGACCGGGTGGCCGTGCAGGTGGACAAATCGGTCGATGCGCTTGCGCTTTACGTGGCCTGCGTCCGCGCCGGCGTCATCTATCTGCCCCTGAACACGGCCTACACCGCCGCCGAGGTGAGCTATTTCGTGACCGACGCGGAGCCTCGCCTGCTGGTGTGCCGCCCGTCGTTCCGCGCCGAGGCCGAGGCGCTTGCCAAGGCTGCCGGTGCGTCCGTCGAGACGCTCGGGACCGATGGCGACGGTTCGCTGCTGGAGCGCGCGGCGGGACAGCCCGACGGCTTCGCCGATTACGCAGCCGGTCCGGATGACCTCGCGGCCATTCTCTATACCTCCGGGACGACGGGACGCTCCAAGGGCGCCATGCTGACCCGCGGCAACCTCGCCTCGAATGCCATCACCTTGGCCGAGACCTGGCGGTTCACGGCGGACGACGTGCTTCTGCACGCCCTGCCGATCTACCACACGCACGGCCTGTTCGTGGCGACCAACGTGGTGCTCCGGGCCGGCGCGTCGATGCTGTTCCTGCCGCGCTTCGACGCCGACGAGGCCGTCCGGCGGCTGCCCCGCGCCACAGCCATGATGGGCGTGCCGACCTTCTACACCCGTCTGCTCGACCATCCCGGCCTCACCCCGGACCTCGTGCGCCACATGCGCCTGTTCATTTCCGGTTCGGCGCCGCTGCTGGAAGCCACCCACGTGCAGTTCGCCGAGCGGACCGGGCACCGGATCCTCGAACGCTATGGGATGACCGAGACCGGCATGAACACGTCCAATCCCTATGACGGGGACCGGATCGCCGGAACCGTGGGCTTCCCGCTGCCCGAGGTGGAAGTCCGGATCACCGATCCGGAGAGCGGGGCGATCCTTGGCCCGGATGAGATCGGCGTCATCGAGGTGCGCGGCCCGAACGTGTTCAAGGGCTACTGGCGCATGCCGGAGAAGACCGCGGCGGAGCTGCGGGCGGACCGCTTCTTCATCACCGGCGACGTCGGCAAGATCGACGCGCGCGGCTACGTGCACATCGTCGGGCGCGCCAAGGACCTGATCATATCCGGCGGCTTCAACGTCTATCCGAAGGAGATCGAACTCGCCATCGACGCCCTGGACGGCGTGAAGGAGTCGGCCGTCTTCGGCGTGCCGCACCCGGATTTCGGCGAGGCCGTGTCCGCCGCCGTAGTGCTGGAGCCCGGCGCCTCCGTGACCGGGGCGGAGATCCAGCAAGCGCTCCAGCCCGTGCTGGCGAAGTTCAAGCATCCCAAGCAGGTCATCATCGTGCCGGACCTGCCGCGGAACACCATGGGCAAGGTGCAGAAGAACCTGCTGCGCGAGACCTACGCCGGTCTGCACGCGAAAATCCAATCGGCGTCCTGAGAAGAACGGATGAGCCGTCACCAGAACACCAGGGAGGATCGCATGGGCCCGTTGACGGGATTGAAAGTGCTCGACCTGACCCACGTCATGGCGGGCCCGACCTGCACGCTGATGCTCGCCGACATGGGAGCGGACGTGCTGAAGGTCGAGAAGTCGCCGGGCGGCGACGACACCCGGCGCATGGTCCCGCCGCTCGTCGGGGACGAGGCCGCCTCGTTCCTGATGATGAACCGCAACAAGCGCGGCATCGCGCTCGACCTCAAGACGCCCGGCGGAGCCGCCATCCTGCGGCGCCTGGCGAAGTCCGCCGACGTCCTGATCGAGAACTTCGGCCCCGGCGTCCTCGACCGGCTGGGCTTCGGGTACGAGCAGCTCAAGGCTGAGAACCCCGGCCTGATCTACTGCTCCATTTCGGGCTTCGGCCGCACCGGCCCCTACAAGGAGCGGCGCGGGTTCGATCTGGTGGCGCAGGCCATGAGCGGGATCATGAGCTTCACCGGCGCCGGGCCGGGGGCCGCGCCGACCAAATGCGGTCCGCCGCTGTCCGACATCACCGCCGGCATCCTCGCGGCCATGGGCATTCTCGCCGCCTACACGCACCGCCTGAAGACGGGGCAGGGCCAGATGGTCGAGACCTCGCTGTTCGAGGCGGCGCTCGTCCAGACCTACTGGGAGTCGGCCATCGCGCTCGCCACCGGGGTCTCTCCCGGCCCGCTGGGCTCGGCCCACCCGTTGAACGCCCCCTACCAGGCTTTCGAGGCGGCGGACGGCTGGCTCGTGGTGGGCGGGGCCAACCAGAAGAACTGGCTGCGCATGCTGGAGGCCATCGGCGCCCCCGGTCTCGCGCAGGATCCCCGCTTCGGGGACAACGCCAGCCGCATGGCGAACCTCGACGCCCTGTGCGACGAGCTGGCACGCTGCTTCCGCACGGAAACGGTGGAGCATTGGCTCCGCGTTCTCGATGGGCACGGCGTGCCCTGCGGCCCGGTGTACACCATGCAGCAGGCGCTGGACGACCCCCAGACCAAGGCCCGGGAGATGCTGGTGGAGGTCGAGCATGCTACGCTCGGCACCGTCAAGGCGCTCGGCCTGCCCGTCAAGTTCTCGGAGACGCCGGGGAAGGTGCGCGGTGGTGCCCCGACCTACGGCCAGCACAATCACGAGATCCTGGCGGAGTACGGGTTCACCCAGGCCGAGATCACCGCCTTCCAGCAGGAAGGCGCCATCCGTGCGGGCTAGCCGGGGACGCTGCGGGGAATCCCCCGTGAGTGTGCACGCGGCCGGAGCCGACAACATCCAATACAAAGCAGTGGGAGAGATAGAGTGAAGCGTATGAAGTTTGCTGCCTGCGCCCTGGCCCTGGCGCTGGCCCACCCCGGTGCCGCCCTTGCCGAGAACGTCAAGCTCCGGGTCGCCGGCAACCTGATCTCGACCGGGCTCATCCTGCAGAACAAGGAGCAGCCCTTCTTCGAGAACTTTGCGAAGAACACCGCCCTGCCGGTCGAGGTCGACTACAAGCCGATGGACGCGCTGGGCATCAAGGACACCGAGGGCCTGCGCACGCTGCGCTCCGGCCTGTTCGACATCGTGGCACTGCGCCTCAACCAGGTGTCCCGCGACGAGCCGTTCGTCCTCGGCGTCGATCTCGTCGGGCTGAACCCGGATTTTGAGACCACGCGCAAGACCGTCGATGTCTACCGCGACGCCTTCGACAAGCGCATCCAGGAGCGGTTCAACGCCAAGCTTCTGGCGGTCTGGCCGTTCGGCCCGCAGGTTCTGTTCTGCAATCCGAAGATCGGCGGCTTGGCCGACATCAAGAACCAGAAGGTGCGCGTCTACGACCAGTCGCTGGCGAAGTTCATCGAGAAGCTGGGCGGCATCCCCGTCACCCTCTCGTTCGGCGAGACGCAGCAGGCTCTGCAGCGCGGCGTCGTGGACTGCGCCATCACCGGCCCGAGCTCGGCCAACAGCGCCGGCTGGACCGAGGTGTCCAAGTACTTCATGCCGATCGGCTTCAGCGTCGGCATGCAGGCCTACGCCATCAACCTGAACACCTGGAAGAAGTTCACGCCGGAACAGCAGAAGGTGCTGAGCGAATCCTTCCGGACGTACGAGAACGATCTCTTCGCCTATTCGAAGGAGCTGTTCGACGACGCGGTCCGCTGCAATGTCGGCAAGGAGCCCTGCACGACCGTGAAGAAGTACAACCTCGTCGAGGTGCCGGTTACGGCGGAAGACCAGAAGCTGGTGCGCGACGCCATGGTCGAAGTGTCCCTGCCGGCTTGGTCGGAGCAGTGCGACAAGAACTATCCGGAATGCACCAAGATCTGGCGCTCGACCATCGGTCCAGTCGTCGGTGTGAAGTAAGGTGTTGTCGTGTCCGGGCCTGGTGCCCGGACA
>JAEYOB010000230.1 GCA_023412175.1 Pseudomonadota bacterium
GCGGATGGCGGCCTCGACGCACTGCATGTGCAGCTTGCGCTTGGCAAGCGAGCGGGCGCGCCGCTCGTCGGGATCGGTGGCCGGCATCGCCTCGATGCGGCAGCCGCGCCAGCCCTGGGCGTCCAGCGCGCGGGCGACCTCGGCGTACCCGAAATAGCCGTTGTCCGGCTGTTCCCATGGTGAGCGCAGATCGACCCGGCGCAGCACGAAGCGGTTGGACTGGCTGCTCGCCCCGGCGTTGGTCAGCCGCGCCACGATCAGCCGTTCACCGTCCGGCTGGACGACGGTGAGGATCGGGCGGATTCCGGCGATGGGCGGGTCGTGGGGCATGCGCGTCGAACGGGGCGGGGCTGCCTATCCTGTAGAGGGTATGGCACCGATTCACCAGCACCCTGTGTCTGGTGGGTGCATGAAACGCCAAGGCATGGCGAAAAGCTCGCCATGGTTGCTTTTTCGATTCGAATGCGCGGCTGCCAAGAAGGATTCGCAAGAAATAGACGGCACAATAGGTCTAATTTGATTGTTTTGTCGATAAATGTCAATAACGCGGTACCTGTATTTTCTGTGCTGCGCCAAACAGGTCGGAAAATTGATCTGAATCACTGTTCGCGGCGTCTGTAATCCCTTAACCTCCGCCTAATGGCATAGGACAGTACTCCGAGGGGGCTGCTTCTCCCTGCCGAACCAGAGAAACGCTCATGGGAGATGGAGATGCCGTTTTCGGTCGCTTCCTGCGAGGACGCAGGCACACAGCGTGCGATGATCTCCAAGGTTGCCGCCGGGCCGGTGCCTGTCGCTCCCAGGGAGACGTTCTGTTTGTCGTGCCAAGCCCGCGGCAAGGGCATTTGCGCGGCGCTTCCGGCGGCGGAACTGTCGGGGCTGGCCGCGATCTCCCGCAGCCGGGTGCTGGCGTCGGGCATGCCTGTGGCCCGTGAGGGCGATCATGCGGATGCCGTCTACACCGTCATGTCCGGCATGCTCAAGCTCTACAAGACGCTGCCCGACGGGCGCCAGCAGATCACCGGCTTCGCGACCACCGGAGACATGGTCGGGCTGGCCTATGGCGAGACCTTCGCCTACACGGTCGAGACGGTCACCGCCGCCACCGTCTGCCGTTTCCCGCGCAACGGGCTGAACGTGATGATGGCGCGGCACCCGCAGCTTCAGGCGCGGCTGCTGACCATGACCTCCATCGAGCTGACGGCGGCGCAGGACCAGATCCTGCTGCTCGGCTGCAAGAACGCGGCGGAGCGCATCGGCTCGTTCCTGCTAACGCTGGCGCGCCGCTCGCCGGCGATGGACGCGGCGGATAAGGGGCAGCCGGTCGTCTTCCTGCCGATGCAGAAGATCGATATGAGCGCCTATCTCGGCCTGCGGCCGGAGACCTTGTCGCGGCAGTTCCGCAAGCTGGAAGACGCCGGGCTGATCGAGCGCGTGGCCGGAGACCAGATCCGCCTGCTCGACATGGATGCCTTGGCGGAGATGGCTGGGCAGGTCGGATAGGGCGGCCGGCGCCGGCCGTATCAGGCGGTCGAGCCGGACGCCATGGGTTCCACGTCCACGGCATTCCGCACCAGCGTGTCGCCGTCCTTGCGGTAGCCGTGCTCCAGGAACATCGCGGGAATATTGCAGAGCCGGACAGAGGCGGCCGAGCAGGCGTTCGCGTCCACGACGATGCGCGCCGCTCCGAGGCGCAGCGCCAGCTGATCAATGGCCTCGATCAGCCCCTCGGCGGTGGCGCGGGTGTCGAACAGGCCCGCGACGGCGAACGGGCCGATCCTCAGCTCCCCGGTTTCGTGCAGCGCATAGCAGAACAGGCCGCGGATATGGCCGGTGCCCATCCGGCAGGCCAGGATGCCGCGTTCGGGTTCGGACGGGAGGGTCGCCTGCAGGAACGGCGCGGCGATGGCGTGCCACTGCGCCAGCGTCATCGCCGGACGCAGGGGCTGAACGACCGGAAATGCCCGCCCGACGTGCTCGGCGGGGAGGGGAGCGACGATGAAGCTTCTGGGCATCGAAGGTCCTTTCGAAAGGAACCTTGCCGGCATTGTTTGCCCGGCGCCTTGATCCCGGTCAGGCGGCCGTCGCACCCCTCCCGCTTTTTACACGCTTACCTTGTCGCGCAGTTCGTCCACCGCCTTCCTGGGCAACAGCTTGCGGGCGGCCAGCTCGTCCACCGCCTGGAAGGGGCGGGCGGCGACGATCTTCTGGGCGCGCTTGGGGCCGATGTGCTTCAGCGAGGCCAGCGCGTCCGGCGCGGCCCGGTTCAGGTCCACCAGCGCCGCGGCCGCGACGGTGACGCCCTCGGCCACTTCGAGCGCGTGGCCGATCCGCTTGGCGGTCTTGCCCTTCCTCTTCCCGGCGTTGATGGCGCCGTGCACGGTTACCGCTGCGCCGACGATGGCGGCGGCGGCATCGACCACCGCGCGCACCGTGTCGCCGATGGTCGCCTTGCGGGCCTTGGCGGCAGCCGCCGGCGCCGGCTTCGCCGCACGCGCGGGTGCCTTCTTCGCCTGGCTCGATTTGCCGGCCTTCGCGGCCGTCGCCTTGCTGGCGGCGGTCTTGCCGGCCTTCGGCTTGGTGGTTGCAGCCTCGGCGGCGGTCTTCCTGGTGGTGGTCTTCTTCGGTTCCGTCGTCTTGACGGTCTTCGTGGTCTTGCTCGGCATGGGAACATCCTCCGGCTTTGCAGGAAAAACCCGCAAGACGTGTGCGTGTTCCCAAGCTCACGCTGAAACGCGGTCTCCACGGTTCGGAAGGTCGAGCAGCCGGGCCATGTCGGCCGGAGCCGCCACCACGTCGGCCAGCGTGTAGCGCGACAGCACGCCGATGAACGCGCTCAGCGCCTCGCCCAGGATGCCCTTCAGGCGGCAGGCCGGCGTGATGCGGCAGGCGTTGCCCGCCTCGTAGCACTCGACCAGTTCCAGGTTTTCCAGATGGCGCACCAGTTCGCCGAGGTTGATGGCGTCGGGCGGGTGGGCGAGGCGCAGGCCGCCGCCCTTGCCGCGCACCGCCTCGACATAGCCGAGCCGGCTCAACTCCTGCACCACCTTGACCAGATGATTGCCCGAAATGCCGTGACGGTCGGCGATCTCCTGCGTCGTCGCCAGCGCACCGCCCTTCAGCGCGCAGTAGGCGAGAACGCGGATTCCGTAATCGGTGTAGCGCGTGATCTGCATCCCGCATCCATAGGCATGGCGAATCGGTTATTGAAAGGCGAAAAATTGCCGATCAAATCATCCTAAAATTGCATAGCGGCCTTGCTGGATTTGCACGCCGCCCGTTCGCCATAACATGCATTATAAATGCATATTATGCAAGGAGGCACGGTGATGTCGGATCTGGTTCGCAGTCTGAAGAACGAGCATGCGCAGCTGAAGGAGCTTCTCGACCGCGTGAAGGTGCTGGGCATCGGCACGGAGGAGGGGCGGCGGGCGCTGCGCGGCGCGCGGCAGGTGTTCCTCGACCACCTCGCCCACGAGGATCGGGACTTCTATCCGTCGTTCCTGGCCGCTTCGGCCGGACGGCCCGACGCCGAGCGCATGGCCATGCAGTTCGCCGCGGAGATGACGGCGATCAGCAAGGACATCCTGGGCTTCTTCGACAAGTACAAGGACGGCGGTTCGGGGCTGGAGTACGCCCGCGATTTCGGCCGCCTGTCGGCCGCGCTGTTCATGCGCTGGCACAAGGAGGAAAGCATCCTCTACACCCGCTACGCCGAACTCGCCGCGA